>JASHTA010000153.1 GCA_030040795.1 Gammaproteobacteria bacterium
GCAGGAGATTGCGTGCTGCCCTAGGTTGAACCCCGAACTGTTCGGGACCCGAAGTAAAAGCCGAGGATCACGCTCAGCGAATGCGAGAGCACCGGTGGTAGATCGCTGGCCGCTCCCGTGGTGATAGATCTCTTCAGCGCAGGCGATTGTTTCGACGCCCTTGCGCAATGACGGGAGATGAGCGAAGCGCGGGGAGCGCCAGTAAAATCCGGGCGTGCGCTGCCACTGCCGAGTATGTCAAGGAGGTCGCGAGTGAACCCTGACCTGCTCTGGCTCCTGCTAACGTGCTACTTCGGCACCGCCTTCATCCTGGTCGGCTGTGCGCGAAAGCTGCGGTGGCGGCTCCGCTACCAGCTCCTGATTGGGACGCTGTGGCCGGCCTGGGCGCTGGGCCTCTTCTTGGTTTGGCTCTGGTATCGGCCTAGGTCTCGACCTCGCGCACGTTGAACCTCGCGATCCGGTACGAACCAAGGCATGGACAATTCTCCCGCCGTCAGGCCGTTGGAAGCAACACCTCGAATCCCGCCTCCACGAAGTGCCGGTCCGTCGTAAGGGCCGCGCGAATTTCCAACTCGTCCATGACGACAAAGCTCGTGCAGTCGGTAAAAGAGTAACCGTGATCCGAATGCTTGGCGAAATACCGCTTGGAAGCGAGGAGCCTGTCCCCGGTGAGCATCTCGAAATCAATGGCCTCCGAGCGCTCGATCCTCTCGAGCAATCCGAGAGAGGTTGGCGCGTTGATACGCGCCTTCGTCAGGGTAAGCGTTTCGTCCACGATGTAATCCGTGGTGACCACGCGGGCCCCGGCTCTCAGCAGTTTCTCGAAGGCTACGACCGCGGGACGATGAGCGGGGTCGCGCTTGGCGACGAGAGCAAAAAAGAAGGAGGTGTCGCCAAAGACTGGGCTAGACGCCATAGACGGTGCGGTCGATGTCCTCATTGGCCGTCGAGCCGATTGGACCGTCGTAGCTATATTCCTCTACGCGCAAGAGCAAGTCATCCAGCGGCCTGGAGCGTTTATTGACCTTACGCACAGGACGGAGCTCTGCAACGGGCTTGCCTGCCCGGGCGATCACGATCCGCTCTCCCCGCTCCACCCGGGCAACGAGGCGCGAGAGCTGGGTCTTCGCGTCGTGGATATTTACGGTCTTGTCGCTCATCCTGCCAGCTTAGCTAAGCCGAGTGGACTAATCAAGTCCTGTCGGCATCCGGCGCATTCCGTCCGTGCCGCTCGAGCGGCGGCTTTGCGGGCGCGGCGCGCATGTTCGAGCCCGGATCGAAGAGCCGGCCGGCTTCAGGAACATTCGCCGCGCTGGCCGATTCATATGGGTTCCTCGCATTCACCCGGTTGACACTCGACAGGGGAGACTTCGTATGACTACCGCCTCAGGACACACTTCCGCCATCTGTGCATCGAAAGTCATCGGCACCAACGTCAAGGACGCGGCAGGCCAGAAGATCGGCGAAGTCGAAGACGTCGTTCTCGACAAACAATCGAACAGCATCCTGTTCGCAGTCGTAGGCTTCGGCGGCTTGCTCGGCATTGCCGAGAAGTATCATCCGCTCCCGTGGTCGTCGCTCACGTACGACGATGAGGAAAAGGCGTACGTCGTGGATTACACCAAGGAGCAGCTTCAGTCCGCGCCGGCAGGCTCGATCGAGGAATTGACGCAGCAGGACGGACTGTCCGCGCGCGATCGGACCTACACCTATTACAAGGCGAGCCGCTACTGGGAGGCCTAGAGACTTAGAGACTCAGAGGCTCAGAGACTCCGCGACTTAGAGGCCAACCGCCGCCGGAGGCTGAAGGGGGCTTCGGCGGCAGAGCCGCACTCTGCTCATCGCCATGAGGGTCCAGTAGCATCGCCGCGGGCGCGGCGGTATTCTGCGTCGCGCCGGGGTCGCCCGCCGGGTCGTCCGCCGGGGATCGGTTGATCAACGCGGTGCCACCCGCAATGATTGGGGGAATCCCTCATGAGGACCTTGTGCACGGCAATCGCCGTCTCGCTCTGCGCGAGCGCGCCGCTCTTCGCCCAGTCCAGCTCGGCCCAGTCCAGCGCGCAGAAGCTTCCCGAGCACTGCGACCGCGCCTGCCTCATCGGCGCGATGAACAGCTACCTCACCGCCCTCGTGTACCACGACCCGTCGCAGGTTCCGCTCTCGGCGAACGTGGAATTCGTCGAAAACACGGTTCCGATGCACCCTGGAGACGGCTTGTGGAAGACCGCGGAGGCGCTGCCGACCACCTTCGAGATCTACGTGGCCGATCCGGTGTCGGAGGAGGTCGGCGTGCTGTGCGTGATGCGCGCCGACGAGCATCCGATCGAGGCCGTCTTCCGCCTGAAGATTCGCCACGGTGAGATCGTCGCCGCCGAGCATCTCTGGGCCGGGGATCTCAAGGCGGCGAACCTCAAGAATCTCCAGACGCCGCGGCCGGGCTTTCTCACGGCCGTTCCGCCCGCCGAGCGCGCCTCGCGCGCGAAGATGCTGCGAATCGCACTCACCTACTACACGGCCGTCACGACTGCCGATGCCAATAACGCACCGTTCGCCAACGATTGCGAGCGCCACGAGAACGGAATTGCGACCACCGGCAATCCGCCGCCCGCCACGCCGGGGCGCGGGACGATCGGCTCCCTGGGCTGCGCGGCTCAGCTGAAAACTCACTTCATGGACTACATCCGGCGCATCGAGCCGCGGCGCGTGATGATTGCCGATCCGCAAACCGGCCTCGTCCTCGGCTTCTCGCAATTCCGCCACCCGATGAAGCAGACGCGCGAGACGATCGTCGGCGTGCCGGGCTTCACCTCGACCGTCATGAGCTTCAAGCCGTTCGACAACGTCGCCGCGCACGTCTTCAAGATCTCCGGCGGCAAGATTCACGAGATCGAAGCCCTGGGGCACACCGGCATGCCCTACGATTCGCCGACGGGCTGGGAGCATTTCCCCGACCACGGGGAGTAGCGCGGCCTATGCCACGGGCAGTAGCGCGCCCTATGCCTCCACGCCCTCCGGAATGACGTAGCCCGCCTTCGGCAGAAGCACTCGAAGCAGCGGCCCCGTCATCACGGTCGTCACGACGGCCATGATCACGAACATCGTGAACACGCTCTGCGGAATGAATCCGAGGTCGTAGCCGATGTTCAGCACGATGAGCTCCATCAACGCGCGCGTATTCATGAGAGAGCCGAGGATCGCCGACTCCTTGTGGTCGAAGCCGAACGCGCGCCCCGCAGCATAGACCGGAACCACCTTGCCGAGAATCGCGGCGGCGAGGATCGCGGCGAGCCACATCCACTCCGAAGCGCTCGTCAGCCCGAGCACATTGGTGCGCAACCCGGTGTAGGTGAAGAACACGGGCAGGAAGAAGACCAGCACGAACTTGCCGATCTGGGTACGCCAAGCCTCGACGAATCGCTTGTCGTGATGGAAGAGGAGCCCGCCGAGAAATCCGCCGAAAATCGTGAAGATCCCGAGCTCGTAGGTGCACAGGCCGAGCACGAAGATGAGACAGATGATCGCCGTCATGAGGTTGGGCGGCACATCGCCGCCCCTGACCGGCATCGTCCTCAGCAGCCAGTTGACGAGCGGCCGCAAGGCGAACCAGGCCACGGCGAGCAGCAGCAGGATCCCGGCAACCTGTAAACCGATATCCCGCGGAGAGAATCGGGCGGATGCGTACGCCGCGATGCCGGCGAGCAGCACCCAGCCGGTCACGTCGTTGACGGCCGCGGCCGAGATCGCGACCACTCCGAGCTCGGTGCGCGTCAGATCGAATTCCCGCAGGATGCGCCCGAGAATGGGGACGGCCGTGATGGCGAGCCCGACACCGCAGAACAGGCTGTAGATGAGCGGATCGGTGTGCGGCGCGAACTCGTGCGCCGAGAACCGGCCGATCGCGAAGCCAAGGACGAACGGAACGCACACGGAGGCGGCCGCGATGGCCATGGCGCCGTTGCGGTTTCTGGTGCGCCCCAGGAGCCCGAACTCGAAGTCGGTCCCGATCTGGAACATGAGCAGCACGAGGCCGATCTGGCTGATGATCGTGATGGGTGTGGAAGCCTGTGCCCCGAACAGAAAATGCGTGGCGCCCGGGAAGAAATACCCGCACACCGACGGCCCGAGCAGCAAGCCCGCGATGATCTCGCCGATCACGCCCGGCTGGCCGAGGCGCCGCAGAAGCTGATTGCCCATGCGCGCCGCGGCGATCATCACGATCAGCTGCAGCAGAATGCCGAAAAGCAGACTCTCGGTCTGATGGACCGATGAACCCATGCGCCTCTCCCCGCGAGCACCGGCGCGTCGAGCGCTCTCGCACCGGTGCCCGTCACACGCGAATCTTAGTTCGGAATCGGCCCGACACCCACCTTCCGCCCGCAGCGCTGCACGACCAAGCGGCTTGAAAGATCAGCCAGACGGCCACCGCAAAGGCGAGCGCGAACAATATGCCTTGAGCCGAGAGGCCAAAGGTCGGCACCCAGTCCCTGAGCGTCGCTCGCGCGAGCTCCGGGTCGCCGTGAAGCGCCAGATAGCCCGCCTGCTGAAACAAATTGCCGTGCAGCGCCGCCACCTCGCCTTGCAGGCGCTGAACCGTGGCGATGAGCGAGCGGATCACCGCGCCCTCTGAATGGAATGTGGCGTCCCTGCTCTGGAGGTGGTACTGAATCAGCCGGCCGATGTCGCCGTGGAAGAACTGGTCGGCGATCTTCTGCCAAGGGGCCAGGTCGAGCTGCGCCTGATCGAGCCGGCCGCCGAGCCGCTGGCGGTACTGGGAGATGAAGCCCGGCACGAGGCCGCCGGCCACCACGGCACAGATGAGCAGCAGCCGATCGAAGAGCCCACGTACGAGTGACATGATTCGCTCCGGCAATCCCGATGGATTCTCCCGCGGACCGCGCGCCTCAAGGCTCCGCCACTGTGGCTGCGCCTGCGGGGGCGGTCCCGGTTCCGCCTTTGAATACGACGAGCAGAGGAATGACCGCAAGCGTCGCGAGCATAAGAAGCTTGTAATCGTCGATGTAAGCGATGACCTGCGCCTGCTGGGTGATCGCGGCGTCGAGTGCGGCGCGGCCGGGAGCGGAGGCGGGATTCCAGAAGCGGGCGACCCCCGGGCTCTGGAACAGGCGGTTGACCGCCGTCACATGCTCGACGATGTCCGCGTGGTTCACCTGCGTCGCCCGCGTGAGAAGCGCGCCCACGATCGAGATGCCGATGCTCGAGCCCACGTTGCGAGACAGGTTGTAGAAGCCCGCGCCTTCCGGCCGCACTTGCGGCGAGAGGGTCGATAGCGAGACGACGCTCAGCGGCGTGAACAGGAACCCGAGACCGACGCCCTGAACCAAGCCGACGACGACGACCTCCGTCGCCGAGACATCGGGTGTCCACCCCGTCATGGCGTAGAACGCCCACGCCGACGCGGCAAGACCGATGCCGAGCAGCAGACGGATATCCAGGCGGCCGATCAGCTTGCCGACGATCACCATCGCCCCCATCGTCCCGATGCCGCGCGGTCCCATCACGTAGCCCGCCGTGATGACCGGATAACCCATCAAATCCTGGAGATAAGGCGGCTGCAGCGCGAGAGAGGCATAGAAAGTGAGTCCGACGATCGCGACGAAAAGACTCCCCGCCGTGAAGTTGCGGTCGCGGAACAGCGCGGGCCTCAGGAACGGCTCCCGCGCGGTGAACGTATGAGCGAGGAACAGATAGAAGGCGGAGCCTGCGATGAGGGACTCGATCACGATCTCGGGGGAGCCGAACCAGTCGAGCTCCTCGCCCCGGTCGAGCAGGATCTGCAGAGCGCCGATCGCGACGCTGAGCGTCGTGAAGCCGAGCCAGTCGAGCTTCGCTCCGCTGCCTCGCTTGGCCTTCGGGAGAAACGCGGACATCCCGACGAAGGCGAGCACGCCGACCGGCAGATTGATGTAGAACACGTAGCGCCAGGTGTAATCCTCCGTGAGCCAGCCGCCGAGCACCGGCCCGAGAACGGGAGCGGCCATCACGGCCATGCCCCAGGCCGCCATGGCGGAGCCTTGCCGCGCCGGCGGATTGATGTTGAGCAGGACCGTTTGCGACAGAGGCACCAGCGCGGCGCCGAACAGGCCCTGCAGCACCCTGAAGACCACGATCTGCGTGACGGACTCCGCCATCCCGCAGAGCATCGAGGCGACGGTGAAGCCCGCGACGGAGACGAGAAAGAGTCGCTTGAGCCCGAACCGTCCCGTGAGGAACCCCGTGAGCGGCGTTGCGATGGCGGCCGCGACGATGTACGAGGTGAGGACCCAGTTGATCTGGTCTTGGCTCGCCGAGAGGCTGCCTTGCATGTGAGGCAGCGCGACGTTCGCGATCGTCGTGTCGAGCGACTGCATGAGCGTCGCGAGCATCACGCAGACCGTGATCGGCCCGCGATTCGCCTCGCCCGGAGCGAACTCTGTCGCCATGCCCCGCCCTATCGGGAATGACCGGCTGCGGCCGCGAGGAACGAGGGCATTCCGCGGGCATGGCCGGTATCGATCCGGATCTCGACGCTCATCCCGGCTCTGAGCGGCGGCATGCTCTTATCGCTCGTGTCGACCTCCACGCGCAGCGGGATGCGTTGGACGACCTTGACCCAGTTGCCGCTCGTGTTCTGCGCGGGCAGGAGCGCGAACTGCTGCGCGGCGGCCGGACTGATGCTGGAGACGACTCCGCGCCAGTGCCGGCCCGGATACGTATCCACGCTCACCGCGACGGCCTGCCCGGGACGCACGTACGTAAGCTGCGTCTCCTTCGGGTTCGCATGGACCCAGACATGGTCGGTATCGACGAGGTAGAAAGCCGTCGTCGAAGCTGCGAGATACTTGCCCGGCTGAATGGACGGCACGCTCGTCACGATGCCGCCGAACGGCGCCCTGACGATCGTATGAGCCAGCTCCCGGGCGGCCTCGTCGCGCTGCGCCAGGGCCGCCACATAGCGGGGATTGCGCTCGACCGGCCCCTGGGGCGTGCCGTTGAGATTGGCGTCGATGGCGGCGAGTTGCGCCTCGAGGGAAGCGAGCTTCTGCTGCGCGTTCTGCAGGTTGCGCTGCGCGGTGTCGAAGCCCGTTCGCGAGACGACGTTGACCTTCGAGAGATTCTCGGCGCGCCGGAACTGCGTGAGGTTGTAGGACACATCGTACTGGGCTTGCTTGATCTGCGCCTGCATGTCGCGATAGCTCGCCTGAAGCGAGGTCAGATCGTTCTTGACGCCCGCGAGCTGCGCGTCGGCTCGGCTCAGCGCGTACCGGAAAGGCAGGTCATCGAGCGTATACAGCACCTGTCCGCGCTCGACGCGTTGGTTCTCCGCGACGTGAACCTGCGAGACGATCCCCGACACGTCGGTCGAGATGCCGACCGTGTCGGCCTCGATGTAGGCGTCGTCCGTCGCGACGTTTCCGCCGCCGGTGACGTAGAGATAGGCGCCGACGACCAGCGCGAGGGGCAGCAGCAGGAACAAGCCCAGTCTCACTCGGCGCCGCGCCACCGTGATCACCGCTCTCTGCGGCGCGGCTGAAGGCTCCTCCGTGTCCGACGCAGAAGACGGCTCCGCGGGCCCGATCGGGCGCTGCGGCGGATGAGCCGGGTCGGAGGCCGGCGAGCCGTGATGGCGAGGCTCGCCGAGGAACGCATCGGCCTCGGACAGGGCGGCGGCGAAAGCCTCGTCGCTGATGATGTTGCGGCAGACGAGCAGACTGCAGCGGATGTGATCGACGAGATAAGCGCCGCTCGGACCCGACCACCACCGGCCGAATGCGCTCTGCCGCCGATGCCCGACGATGACGAGGTCCGCCGCGGTCTGCTCGGCGTACGCGGCGATCTCGCGGGCCGGCTCGCCGACCACGAGCTTCGATACCGCATCGAAGCCGAGCTGCTTGAGCCGGGTCATCCCTTCCTGCAGCACGCGCTCGTAATCCTCGTGCTGCTGAGTGACGCCGCCGCCGCCGACACCTTCGCCCATCTTGGTTCCGGCCGCCTCGGTGATCACGGACAGCAGGAACACCCGCGCTCGGTATCGCCTGGCGAGCAGCGCTCCTTCACGCAGGGCGGTTCGGCCCTCCTTCGAGCCGTCATACGCGAGCAGAATCCGCTTGTACACCTCAAGCTCCTTTCAGGCGCCGTGCTTCGCAGGCATGCGCGCTCGGCGAGCGGCCGAGGCTCGATCGAGTGAACGAGTATAATGCCGGCACCGAATGGGCCGATCGCAAGTTGCTCAGTGAAAATCTCGGGCGTGCACTACCGCACCATCTGGCCCATCGCGACCGGTGGCGTCCGGGTCATCGATCAGTCCCGCCTGCCGTTTGAATTCGCGACGGTCGATCTTCAGACGCTCGAGGATGCGGCGGGCGCCATCCGGACCATGGTGGTGCGCGGCGCCCCGCTGATCGGCGCGACAGCCGCTTATGGGATCGCACTCGCCGTGCGGCATGACGCATCGGATGCGCGCCTCGATGAGGCGGAGCGCGTGCTGCAGGCTACACGTCCCACGGCCCACAACTTGACCTGGGCGCTCACCCGGATGCGCCGCGCGCTCGAGGGGGTCCTGGAAGAGGACCGCGTGGCCGTTGCGTTTGGAGAAGCGGCTCGAATCTGCGATGCGGATGTCGAGCAATGCCGCTCGATCGGCCAGCATGGCGTCGAGCTCATCCGCAGCCGCTTCGAGTCCACCGGGCACCCGGTGAACGTCCTGACCCATTGCAATGCCGGCTGGCTCGCCTGCGTCGACTGGGGCACTGCGCTCTCGCCCATCTATGCGGCGCACGACACCGGAATTGCAGTGCATGTCTGGGTGGACGAGACCCGGCCTCGCAACCAGGGCGCCGCCCTCACGGCGTTCGAGCTCGCCGCGCACGGAGTCCCCCACACCGTCGTTGCGGACAACCTCGGCGGACATCTCATGCAGCGCGGCCGAGTCGACATGGTCATTGTCGGAAGCGACCGGACCACCGCAGCGGGCGATGTCTGCAACAAGGTCGGCACATACCTCAAAGCACTCGCCGCATGGGACAACGGCATACCGTTCTATGCGGCGCTGCCGGCAAGCACGATCGACTGGAGCCTCGAGCGGGGCGATGACATCCCCATCGAGGAGCGGCCGGCGGAGGAGCTCACGCATATCGCCGGCCGCACCTCCCGAGGCACCGTGGAGACCGTGAGAGTGGTGCCCGAGACGAGCCCGGCGCTCAACCTGGCCTTCGACGTGACGCCGGCGAGGCTGGTGACCGCGTTGATCACGGAGCGTGGCGTGTGCGCGGCAAGTCGAGCCGGACTCCAAGGCCTCTATCCCGATCGACAAGCGCTTCGACAGGCGCCCCGACAGGCGCCGCGGGCGTCGTCCGCATCAACGCCATGAGACGCCGCAAGCCCAAGACAACCCGGTCGATCCGCAAGCCCGTGAGGACCGGCCGGGCGGCGAAGAACGGGGCCTTGCGCGCGGAGGTCATCGCGGCCTGTCGCGGTCTCACGCGGCTCGGCTTGACCTACGGCACGTCGGGCAATGTCAGCGTCCGCCTCGATGCGCAACGGTTTTTCATCAGTCCGAGCGGAACGGCTTACGACGCGCTGACGCCCGCGGATGTCCCGCTCATGGACCTAGGGGGCCGCTGGTTCGGCCGGCGCCGGCCCTCGAGCGAGTGGCGCTTTCACCGAGACATCTATGCATCGAGGAACCACGTTGGCGCCATCGTGCACACCCATTCGCCGCGCGCCACGAGCCTCGCCTGCACGGGCCGCGGGATCCCGGCATTCCATTACATGGTGGCGGTAGCCGGCGGCGCGGACATCCGCTGCGCGCCGTACCACACCTTCGGTACTCAGGGGCTCTCCGATGCCGCCCTCACCGCCTTGAAGGATCGTCACGCCTGTCTGCTGGCCAATCATGGCGTCATCGCATTGGGCGAGGACGCTCGTACGGCTCTGGCACTCGCGGGCGAGGTCGAGAATCTCGCGGCACAATATTGCGCCGCGCTGGTCCTCGGAGAGGTGCGCTTGCTCGACGAGGCCGAGATGCGCCGGGTCGCCGAGAAATTCCGCACGTACGGCAAGCCGGACGCGCCCGATCCGGATCTGCTCTTCGCAGGCCCGGACCTCTCGCATACGGCCGCGCGAGGACCCCGGTGACGGAACAGGCGCGGTCGACGGCCTATCGAACTCTCGACTCCGAGAGCCTGCGCGGACCGATCGGCGATCACGCCGATGTGCGCGCGCTGCTCGGCGGGCGGCCGCAAGACTGGCAGGTTCGCGAGGTCGGCGACGGAAATCTCAATCTGGTGTTCATCGTGGAAGGCCCTGAGGGCTCCGTCTGCGTCAAGCAGGCGCTGCCCTATCTGCGTGCCGCCGGCCCATCGTGGCCGATGTCTCCCGAGCGAGCGTTCTTCGAGAATGCGTATTACTCCGCCGTCGCGCCCTACGTCGGCACGCTGATCCCCAAGATCTATCACTACGATGCCGGGCTTTACTGCACGGTCATGGAGCGGCTCTCACCGCACATCATCTTGAGACAGGGCCTGATCGCGGGTCGCCGTTACCCGAATCTTGCGCGCGACATCGGCGAGTACGTGGCGCGCGCTTGCTTCTTCACGTCCGATCTCGCCTGGCCGTTCGAGCGGAAGATGGACGGCCTGGCGCTGTTCGCCGCCAACAAGCCGCCGGTGCGCATCACGGTCGACCTCATCTTCGCAGATCCCTACTTCGCGAGTCCGCGCAACCGCCACACCTCTCCGCAGCTCGACGAGGCCGTCGCGGCGCTGCGCCGGGACGGCCCGCTCAAGGCTGCGGCGGCCCGCTTCGGGCAGAAGTTCCTGAATGAGCCCCAAGCTCTGGTGCATGGGGATCTGCACTCCGGCTCGGTGATGGTGACCGAGGGCGACACTCGGGTGATCGACCCGGAGTTCGCTTTCTACGGACCGATCGGCTTCGACCTCGGTGCATTCTTCGGCAATCTGCTGCTGAGCTGGTATTCCCAGCCCGGCCACGCGACACGGGATGATGACCGCCTCGGCCACGGGGAGTGGATTCTCGAGCAGGCGAGCCTCTTCTGGGAGACGTTCCGGGGGCGCTTCCTTGCGCTTTGGAGCGGCCACGGCAAAGGCGATGCATTCCCCGCCGCCCTGTTCTCCGCGCCGCACGATGCCGCCGCGCTGCGATCGGCGCAGGATGCCTTTCTCGATACTTTGTTTGCGGACATGCTCGGCTTTGCCGCTTGCAAGATGATCCGCCGCCTCGTCGGATTCGCTCACGTGATCGACTTTGATTCCATCCGCGACGCGGATCTGCGAGGCCGATGCGAGGCGAGCGCGCTCGCTATGGCGCGCGCCTTGCTGACGCACCCCGAGCAGTTTCGGTCGATGGCGCAAGTGATCGATGCGATACCGCGGATGACGCGGAGGCAAGCCGCTCGATAGCGACCGTGGCGCGCTCCGTCTCCGCTCGCAGCCAGCGCCTGACCAGCCAGGGGCCGATGAGCGGAGGAATCCGAAAGGCCGGGTCGAGCTCCGCGGTCACATCGAGCTCGGTCTGGCCGCCGGAGTCCCGGAACGACCAGCGCGCGTGTCCGGAGTGGAAGTCTCCACTGCCCGGCACAATCACGGCGTCCACCTCCCCGCCCGCAGGGCCGCGGATGAACGTCATCGCTTGCGTCTCGCGTATCGATCTGCAGTACCACAGCACGCAGGCTCGGAACACCGTGTAGAGCCGCACACCGTTCCCGGTGCGGCCGAGGACCGTCGCCTCCCGCACGTCGCTGTTGATCGCGCGCAGATTGCCGAGGTTCGCAAACACCGCGTAGGCGTCCTGGGCGCGCACGCTCAGATGAGCGCGCATGTCGATGCGGTAGCGTCCTGCGGCCAAATGGACCTGCAGATCGTCGATCGACGCAGCGCGCGCGCCGGTGGCCATACCGCCGAGCGCAGCCGCGAGCAAGCCGAGGATCAGCAAGGGTCGCGCCACGCGATGGTTCAATCCGAGAGTCCAGCTCGCGGCCGATGTTAAGAAGCGCGCCTCGCACCTGTCCAGCCGAGAACCGCAACCGGACCGGGCCACCGCACCTGGCTTTCCGCACCGGGCCTCCCGCACCGCCCGAGGAGCCGCCTGGCGGGTATCCCTCAGCGCCACGTGAATTAGGCTATATTCGGCGCTGGGCGAGAGGGGGAAATGCGCTTGAAAACTAAAAGCTCGTCGCTCTGGATCGCGGTGCTCGCAGCTGTCCTGCTCCCCGGTAGCGCCGGCGCCGCGGAATCGGCTTCGTGCGGCCGGGCCTGCCTGCAGGGAATCGCCGAGCAATATCTCTCGGCCATGGTGTCCCATGATCCCTCCAAGGCCCCGCTCGCCCGCGGCGCACGCTACACGGAGAACGGCGTGGAGCTCACGCTCCCCGACGGTCTCTGGCGCACCGTCCAGAGTGTGGGAGTCTACCGCCTGTTCGTCACGGATCCGACGGCGGGGTCCGTCGGCTTCTTCGCGAAGGCGCAAGAAAACGGCGCGGCGGTGCTCGTCGCGACCCGGCTGAAGGTCGTCGATCGCCGGATCACGGAGATGGAGAGCATCGCCTCTCGGCTCGGCGCGACGATCGGCGGAGGCCCGAGCTCGCAGCCGCGGGTCGACCGGCTCGGCGACCATCCGAGGCCGCAATTCCTCCAGACGCTTCCGCCGAATGAGCGGCGCACGCGCAGGCAGCTGATGGCCATCGTCGACAGCTACTACACGGGAATCGAGAACAACACGGGCGACAAGCCACCGCCGTTCGCGGACGACTGCCTGAGGCTCGAGAACGGCACCCAGACCACCGGGCGGCCGGTCCGGCCCGGCGCCGCGCCGGGTCCGATCAACTACAGTTGCCAGAAGGCCTTTGCCCTCGGGTACTACCACGAGGACACTCGGATTCGCGATCGCCGTGTGCTGGCCGTAGACGTCGAGCGCGGTCTCGTCTACGCCGCGGTCGGCATGGACCATGATGCGACGGTTCGATCCTACCAGCTCAAGGACGGCCGCACGGTGACGGTGAGGAATACGGCGCCGTGGACCTGGGCGGCCCACGAGATCTTTCAGATCAACGGCGAGGGGAAAATCAGCCAGGTCGAGGCCATCCTGCTGAGCGTGCCCTACGGCATGCGGCCCGGCTGGCACACCGGAGTGCTCCTGCCGAGCCCGCAGGCGATCCGCGACAAGTTCAAGGAGTAACCCCAGCGAACATGAGCTCGACCCTCCGCACCGCTCTTTGCCTCCTCGCGCTCGGCACAGTTGTCGAGAGCGCACCGGCTCTCGCCCAGGACTCGATACCCGGCTCGCAGTGGCTTTCCATCAACAATCGCCTTAACGGCCAGCGATTCTCGCCGCTCAAGCAGATCACGCCCGCCAACGTCGCAAAGCTCGGTAAGGTCTGCCGATTGCAGATCGACGGTCCGACGACCTACGAGGCCGGGCTCGTCGTCGTGAACGGCGTGCTCTACACCGATACCGGCCGCGAGACCGTCGCCATCGACGCGAAGACCTGCGCGCTGCGCTGGAGATATACCTACGTTCCCGACGAGGCGCGGTCCTCCCCGTCCAACCGGGGATTGGCCGTGATGGACGGACGCGTGTTCCGCGGAACGGGCGATGCCCGGCTCCTCGCGCTCGATGCGGCAACCGGCAAGCTCCTCTGGAAGGACGTGATCGGATCGCCGGAGCTCGGCGAGTCCACCTCTGGCGTGCCCCTCGCGTGGAACGGCGTAGTGTACGTGGGGATCGCCGGGAGCGAAGCTGGGGTTCGCGGCCGTGTCGTCGCAATCGATGCGCAGACGGGCCGAGAGCTCTGGCGGTTCAATACCATTCCCCTGGGTAACGAGGTCGGCGCGGACACCTGGAAGCGAGCTCAGACGGCCAAGACCGGCGGCGGTGGCGTATGGGGCGCCCTGTCGCTCGATGTCACGACCGGCGAGCTCTTCGTTCCGGTCGGCAACCCTTGGCCGGATATCGACAAGGACTATCGTCCCGGAACCAATCTGTTCACCGACTCGATGGTCATCCTCGACGCGCGTACCGGAGCCTTGAAATGGTGGTATCAGGTCACCGCCCACGACTGGCAGGATCTGGATCTCGTTGCCGCGCCGGTGCTTTACCGCGATAGCGTCCGCGATGTGCTTGCCTTTGCAGGCAAGGACGGCTACATCACCGCGCTCGACCGGGATACGCACCAGCTCATCTTTCACACACCCGTCACGACCATCGGAGAGGAGCATGAGGCTGCGACACCGCAGGGTGTGCTCACTTGTCCCGGCTATGCCGGGGGCGTCGAGTGGAACGGTCCGACCCTGGATCCGCTCAACCACACCCTGGTCACCGGCTCTGTCGATGCCTGCTTCGACGTGAAGCTCGGCACGACGAAGTACTCGGCGGGCACGGTGAATTTCGGCGGGTCCGTCAGCACCGCCGGTCCGATCACGGGCTGGGTCGTCGCGGTGGACAGTGAGACCGGAAAGATCCGCTGGCGGTACCACGCCGAGAAGCCCGTGATCGCCGGCGTGACGCCCACGGCCGGCGGAGTGACGTTCACCGGCGATCTTGCCGGCAACCTGCTGGTGTTCGACAGCAAGACGGGCCAGCTGCTCCGCAAGGTGCAGACCGGAGGCTCTTTGGCGGGTGGCGTGGTCACCTACGCGGTGGGCAGCCGACAGTACGTGGCGTTCGCATCCGGCAATGTTTCACGTACGGCTTTCGGCACGCTCGGCCTGCCGAGCGTCGTCATCATGGCGCTGAACGGCAAGTGAGGTTCGGTTGCCGCGCACATCGGCCGCCGCGGCATCGGGCTCGAGACGCCGGTAAAAGTGCAGGGCTTCGCAGACCGGACGGAACCCCACGTTGGCATAGCAGCGGTTGGAGGCGGGATTCCTCAGGTCCGTGTAAAGACAGGCGGTCCGATATCCCTCGGCATAGATCCGCTCTACCGTTGCGGCCGTGACCGATCCTGCGTAGCCGCGGCAACGCAGCTCCGGAGGCGTGTAGACGGGGGCAATCGTGGCCGAGCTCTTCAATCGGCGCGTAATACCGGCGATGGAGACGGGTCGGCCGCCGTCGATCCAGAGGAGAAACCGGCCATCGCCGGCCAGTCGCTCGAGCTCTGCGCGCTCCGGCATGGGATCCTCCGGAACCGCTTCCCGAAGGAACGCGATCAGCCACTGCACGGCGAGCGCCGTATGCTCGCTCGTGACGGGATGCGCGAATCCCTCGGCGCCCGGATACCGCGGCGGCTCGCTGAGCGACCAGAGCTGCTGCGGGACCGGCTCCCCGAAATGCGCTCCGAGCTCCCTCGCCCGCTCGCAGAACCAGCTCGCCGTCAACTCGAGGCCGACGACGCCGGGATAGCGAAGATGAGCCGTCAACTCCGCAAGGTTGCGGCACTCCGCTCGGTCGAGAGCGCCGAGGACGATCGAGCGATTGCCGGTCTTGATCGCGCACGCGCCCGGCCTGCCGAGACTCCAGTAGGCGATATCGGCGGCCTTCTCCTTCACCGCGCGCGCCATGAGACCCAGGATCAATCCGTTCCTGATCTCGTCACGCTGCAACGCCGTGCCATGATAATCGTTGAAAGCGGCGGCCTCCTCGCTCGCCAGCGTTCCGGCCGAGGAACGCCGCATGACGATCACGTCCTGTCCACCCGCCACGTACCTGGCATACCGAGCGGCCAGGAAGGCCGGAGCCTCCTCGGCGGAAATCCGGCTGAAGCCCGCCTCGCCGTAGAACGAGACGAGCCAGCTGTAAGGCAGGCAGTAACAGGGCTCTGCGTCGATTTCCCGCGCGACGAGCGCGAGCAGCCGCCGGCCTACACCCTGCCGTTGGCAATCCTTGCGGACACGCATCCCCCGCAGAACGAGCGCGGACTGCGCTCGGGAGAGTCGCACCGCGGCGATGACCTGCCGCTCGCGCTCGGCAATGAAATGCCGGTCCTGCTCATCGATGAGGTGTGGATAGCCCTGCTCTCGCAGGAACGCGGCCACGCGCTCCCGATCCAAGGCCGACGCGGCTCTGACCTCGACTTCCATCCTACGCTCGCTGCCGGCCGCTACGGGCGAGCCGGGTCAGCCGTCGAGGCATTCAAACTCCAAGGTCATCCCGAGGTCGGAGAGCCACTGGCCGACCTCCGGAGGAATCTTGAAGGCATGCAGCGCACGCGGGGATACCGTCGCGCGTAAAGTGAGCAGGCCTCCCTCGGAGCGCAGACGAGAGAGAAACTCGCGGTGCCTCGAGGCGAGACGCCCACAGACCATGACGAGCATCGCGCCGAGGCTGCGCGCGCCCACCATGGCATGCATGGCCAGCCTCCACTGGTCGGGATCCAGCGCCGCTACCCAGTATGTCTCGCTGTGGACGGAGTCGACCGCGGCGCTGCGGCGCGAACGGCGCGGCTCGCCGGCTGCGAAAGACTCATCCGCCTCGAGCCGCAGCTCGCGCGAGATGTCAGCGGGGCTCACGGAGGGGTGTCGAATGTGGAGCGACATCCGAAAGGCAGGGAGAGGGAGCGTCGAGCGCTTGACGGCTGGCACGTCGGAAACCCCTGGCAATGACGAACGTCCCGCAGAGGCAGGCGAGCATACGCGAGCGCTGCATCCGCCGCCAACTTGCGCCGATCGCCGCGCGTCCGGGGGGAGCGCGCACCACAGGTCCGCTAGGCCTGCAGACCGAGCTGCTCGGCCACGCGAGCGAGCTGCAGGCTGTTGCGCACGCCGAGCTTGTCGCGAATGGTCGATTGGTGATTGGCGACCGTCTTCTCCGAGAGTCCGAGCCGCTCGGCGATCTGACCCAGGCTCTCTCCGCGCACGAGGAGCCTCAGCACCTCGAACTCCCGGGTAGTCAACTGCTCGAGGCCCACGGCGGCCTGAGTCGAGGATCGCCGCGCCATTTTGTCCGCCACATCGGGACTCAAATAGCGCGTGCCGCGCGAGACGGCCTGGACGGCCTTGACCAGCGCCTCCGGCGCGCTCGACTTGCTGAGATAGCCGAGCGCCCCGGCCTCCAGGGCGCGCACGCAGAAGATGGCGTCATCGTGCATGCTGAATATCAGCACGCGCAGGTCCGGCCGACGCGCAAGCATTCGCCGCATGCCTTCTATGCCGCTCACGCCCGGCAGGCTGATGTCCATGACGACGACATCGGGAACGAGCACGACGGCGCGCGCGCAGGCTTCCGCCGCGTTGGCCGCCTCGCCGACCACTTCGATGCCGGGCTCCCGCTCGAGCAGCCGCCGGTAACCCTCGCGCACCACGGAATGATCGTCGACCAGTAAGACCCTGATCGACGCAGAATGCGGTGCCGCCGCGGAGCCGGCCGAGCCACTCATGCGCCACGCACCGGAATGCGCGCGGTGAGCCGAAAGCCGCGGCCGGGCGCGGTCGCTACCGCGAGATCGCCTTGGAGCGCCGCAACGCGCTCCCGCATGCCGATGAGGCCGAGCCCGCGCGTGGGCGAGCTCGGTGCGGCGCCGACGCCGTCGTCTGCGACGAGGATCTCGACTTGGTCCGCGGATCTTTCGAGCTGCACGGTCACGTGCTTCGCGGAGGCGTGCTTTGCGATGTTCGTCAGCGCTTCCTGAACGAGCCGAAATGCGGTGAGAGCGACCGCCTCCGGCAGGTCGGTCAACTCGCCGCTCGAGGAGAGGCGCAGCTCGGCGGGCGCAAGCCGCGGTCGCCACGCGTCGATGCAGTGCTCCACGGCGGCCACCAGGCCGAGCTCATCGAGACCCACGGGCCGCAGCTGCCGGATGAGCGCTGCCAGGGCATCGTGGATGTGATTGCAGTTCGCGACGATGGCCGCAGAACGATCCCGAACGGCGGCCTCGTCCGCGAGCCGCACGTCTCGAATGCTGACGGCATCGAGCTTGATGGCGTTGAGATACTGCCCGAGCTCGTCGTGCAGCTCTTGCGCGAGCCCCTTGCGCTCGGCTTCCTGGATCTGCACGTACTGCTGCGAGAGCCGCCGGTTGTCGGCGAGCGCGGCGGCGAGCTGCGCCTCGGCGGCGCGCCTGCGCAGCAGATCGCGGCCGGCTTCGCGGTAGCGGCGAACCGCGAACCAAGCGAGACCGAGCGACAGCACCCACAGCACGCCCGGAAGCTCATCGAGCTGGATGCGCTCCCACGGAGCGGTCCAGCGCTGGAGCTTCTCGCTGAAATTGAAATGAACGGACAGCACCGCAGCGCCGATCGTCACCGCAATGACGATCAGCGCATCGCGCCACGGCACCGGCATCTCGCGGGTGAATAGACGGGGCATACCGGAGGTTCAGCCTAACCTCTTCACTGCAATCCGGCTATGCCCCGGCCCCCGCGCGGCCTGCGCGGCGCCTCGAGCAACCTCGGCGCGCTCGACGGCCCCCGACCGCTCGCGAAGCGATCAGGAGAAAGCAGACGAGTTACGAGGCGATTCGAAGGTGGTTCTCCACGGCGGTGACGCCTCGCACCTTCCACGCGTCCTGCACTGCCTTGGCCTCAGTGACTACGGTTTCCGTCCTGCCGCTCAGCACGACGATGCCGTCTCCTTTCGTGTCGATGCTCATCTGGTATTGCGAGTTCGGCATGTCTCGCGTGAGACTGTGCCGCAGCTCGCTCGTGATTCTCGCATCCTTCGCTGCCAGGTCTTGGGAAGCAGCGGGAACCGCAAGCGCAACCCCGCTCGCGAGAGTCATGCAGCCCAGGGCAGCGATCAATCCGGTCTTGGTCATCATGTCGGCCACCTCCATCGTTTCCTTGACCTTTCCATCTCTCGGATCGTCGACCCGAATGGACCGCGCGTCCGGCCTCGAGGTTCCCGCTCGGCCGGTGCCGCTCTCCATCTATAATGTAACTGAGTATAAGTTTATAACTATATGATATAAAAATACTTAATTCCTCAGAAATTCGCTCCGCCGCCGCGGGTCGAGCCTGCGTCCCCGCCCGAGCGCCGCGAGCGATTCGCCCCAGAAGCGCAGGCCCGCGCTATGCTGCATCCAATCAATTGACCCAACGTCGCCGCAATCTCCAGGATCTCCTATGACCCGACATGCCAGGCTCTCCGCCGCGCACTGGGCCGCCGTGCTCGTTGCAAGCTTCATCCTGCTGCCGCCTGCGGATGCCGCAAGCACTACCCTCGGAGCGCCACCCGCTTCGGGTGTCCTGCGGGCAACGCTCTCGAACGGACTGCGCGTCATCATCGTCCATAACGCGCTCGCGCCTGTCGCAGCGACGGCGGTGAACTATCTCGTCGGCTCCGACGAGGCGCCGAACGGCTTCCCCGGAACAGCCCATGCTCAGGAGCACATGATGTTCCGAGGCAGTCCGGGTCTCACCGCCGATCAACTCGCCGACATCGGCGGTTTGATGGGCGGCAACTTCAACGCGGACACACGCGAGAGCCTCACCCAGTACCTGTACACGGTACCTGCGGAGGATCTCGACGTGGCCCTGCGCATCGAGTCCATTCGCATGCGAGGCGTCGACGATTCGGCGAAGCAGTGGGGTCTCGAGCGCGGTGCGATCGAGCAGGAAGTCGCGCAGGACATGTCGGATCCCGGTTACGTCCTCTACAAGAAGCTGCGCGCGCTCGCCTTCGCGGGGACCCCGTATGCCCACGATGCCCTCGGGACTCGCCCGTCGTTTGACAAGACCACCGCGCAGATGCTCAAGCGCTTCCACGACACGTGGTACGCCCCGAACAATGCCATTCTGATCATCGTGGGAGACGTCGATCCGACCGCGACCTTGAACGAAGTGAAGCGGCTCTTCGGCGACATTCCCCGCAAGCGCTTGCCGGCGCGGCCGAGAGTGACTCTCGGACCGCTCCATGCGGCCTCGTTCACCGTCACGACGGACCAGCCCACGGGCACTCAGATGATCGCCATGCGGCTACCGGGACTCGACAGTCCGGATTTCCCGGCGCTCGAGGTCCTCGCCGACGTGCTGAGCAGCCGCCGCTTTGCGCTTTACGGCCTCGTCCCGCAGGGCAAAGCGCTCGACGCCGACTTCGAGCTCGATCCGCTGCCGAGGGCCGGCCTCGCCTATGCTACGGCCGGCTTTCCGGCCGGCGCGAATCCTAAAACCGTCGACAGCGACATCAGGACGATCCTCACCGACGTGGCTAGAAACGGTGTCCCGCCCGATCTCGTCGCCGCCGCGAAGCTGCAAGAGCGCCGCGAGACGGAGTTTCTCAAGAATTCCATTTCGGGCCTCGCCTCGGTCTGGTCGGACGCGGTCGCGCTCTATGGCTTGCAGTCGCCCGAGGAGGATCTAGCGAGAATCAACAAGGTGACCGTCGCCGACGTGGATCGGGTGGCGCGCCAGTATCTCGATCTGAGCGATGCGGTCTCCGCGACGATGCTGCCGCAGGGCTCGGGCCCGCCGGTCCGAAGCAGCGGCGGATTCGGCGGCCAGGAGAACATCTCGCTCGGCGAGGGGAAGCCCACGGAGCTGCCCGCCTGGGCGCAAGCGGCGGTGAGCCGGCTCACGGTGCCTGCCGCGACCACGCGCCCCGTCGTGACGAAGCTCCCGAACGGCATCACCCTCATCGTGCAGCCCGAAGACGTGAGCGACACCGTGAGCGTATTCGGCCGCATTCGCAACCGGCCGCAGACGGAGACGCCGCCCGGGAAGGAAGGCATCTCCTCGCTGGTCGACCAGCTCTTCTCCTACGGAACCGAGCATCTCGGGCGGCTGGCGTTTCAACAAGCGCTCGATGACATCGGCGCGAGCGAACGCGGCGGAACCGACTTCTCCGCAGAAGCCCTGAGCGAGCATTTCCAGCGCGCCGTCGAGCTGCTGGCCGACAATGAGCTGCATCCCGCGCTGCCCGCTCCGGCCATGAAGATCGTGCAGCGCCAGCTCGAGGAGGTGGTCGCGGCTCGCGACAGAAGCCCGGGCTTTCTCACGCGCCGCTCGCTGAGCCGTGCGCTCTTTCCTCCGACCGATCCCAGCCTGCGCGACGCGACGCCGCAGAGCGTACGGTCCCTGACGCTGGACGATTTGCATGCCTACTACCGGACGGTTTTCCGCCCCGATCTCACGACGATCGTCGTGATCGGACACGTGCCCGTCGAGGAGGCCCAGGCGACCATCGCGAAATATTTCGGCGGTTGGACGGCGACGGGGCTGAAGCCGCAGACGGACCTGCCGCCCGTCCCTCCCAATCGCCCGAGCGTCATCAACGTGCCGGACGCGAGCCGCGTGCAAGACATCGTCGTGCTCGCGCAGACGCTCGCCGTCACGCGCTCGGATCCTGCGTACTACGCGCTCAACCTCGGCAGCGCCGTGCTGGGCGGGGGCTTTTACTCGACCCGGCTCAGCATTCAGCTTCGCAAGAACACCGGGCTCGTCTATGGAGTCGGGTCGGAGCTGCAGGCCGGGCGCACGCGTTCCGTGTATTCGATCGAATTCGCGAGCGATCCCCAGAACGTGACCAAGGCCGCGGCCATCGCGCTACGAGAGGTGCGGTCGATGCAGACCGCGCCGGCCAGTCCCGAGGAGCTCGCGCGCGTGAAATCGCTGCTGCTGCACGAGATTCCTCTACAGGAAGCCAGCATCGGCCAGATCGCGGGCGGCCTGATCGAGCGCCGCGAGCTCGATCTGCCGCTCGATGAGCCCACGCGCGCGGCGCGCCGCTACATCGATCTCACCGCGGCCGATGTGCAGGCGGCATTCGCGAAATGGATGCGGCCGAGCGACATGGTGCGCATCAGCGAGGGTCCACCGCCGGGATAGACCGGATCGCTGCCCGGATCCGCGCGGCAAGCTCTGCGGCGTCGCTGCCGAGACTCGCCGCCGGCCAGCCGACACCGAGGCCCTCGCGCTCGCTCGGCTTCGGGATGATGTGAAAGTGAACGTGGCGCACGGCCTGGTGCGCGGCCCTGCCGTTGTTCTCCAGGACGTTGTAGTCGCGCACGCCCGTCGCTGCGATCACCGCGCGGCACAAGCGCGGCAGAACCCGCCCGATCGCCGCCGCAGACTCGTCCGAGAGCTGATCCAGCGTCTCCGCCGGCTCCTTCGGAATGACGAGCGTGTGGCCGCGGCTCAACGGGCCGATGTCGAGGATCGCGATGACGTGAGCGTCCTCGTAGACCTTGTGAGCGGGGATCTCCCCCTCGATGATTTTCTTGAAGATCGTATCCGCCATGGGAATTCCCCTGGGTTGATCGCCCCGCGCAGCTATTTTGGCCCGGGAGCCGCCGCCGCCGAAAGTGGTCCGCGGCCGGCTCCGGTCCAGCCGGCTCCGGTTCGGCCCGCTCCGCCAGCGCTTGCGATCCCGGCGCACTGCCGGACGCCGGGGCCGGGTGCGCTTCTTGCGGCCGATGCCGCAGGTGCGCCTGCGCGTGACCGAAAGGGACTCCCATGCATCCTTCGACCGCCGCTCACCATCGGACCGAGGCGGACATCTACCGCTCCGTTGCCGACCGGCTGCCGCCGCGCAACACCTTCGTCCGCCTGTTTACGGACTGGGCTTTCCTCGTGCGCGCCATGCGCTATCTCTTGCACCTGCCCACGCCTCTGTACACGGAGGACCGCCGCATTCTCGAGGACGTGATCTTCAAGTACTACGCATCGCGCCGCGAGATCCGCTCCGTCCTGTTCGCCGGCTGCCAGTGGTACACCCAGCATTACGAGAGCGCCTGCTTCCCTCGGCACGATTACTGGACGATCGATCCCGACGAGAAAGCGCGCAAGTTCGGTGGCCGTCAGCACGTCGTTGCGCCGCTCGAGCATCTCGATCAATTCTTCCCGGAGGGCTACTTCGACCTGATCATTTGCAACGGGGTCTACGGGTATGGGCTCGACTCGCTCGAGCAGTGCGAGAGCGCGTTCGCCCAGTGCCACTCGCGGTTGAGGGAAGGGGGCCATCTGGTCCTGGGATGGGACGACGTGCCGGCGAGAACGCCGGTGCCTTTCGAGAATGTCACGAGCCTCAAGCTCTTTCGGCGCCCGCTGTTTCCGCCGCTCGGGTCCTCGCGGTACCTGACGGACACGTCCTACAGCCACATCTACGACTTCTACTGCAGGTAGCTCGGCCGGCGGCCGTCAGATTCCCGCATACCAGGCGTAGCCCCGATCCTCCCAGAAGCCTCCGCTGCCGCGCGAGATGTCCTTGAAGGTCTCGACGGCATCGATGCGCATGATGTATTTCGCCATTTTGTATCCGAGCTGCCGCTCGAGGCGCAGCCTGAGGGGCGCTCCGTAGGGGATGGGCAGGGGCCGGTCGTTCATCGCGTAGGCGAGGATCGTCTGCGGGTGCATCGCATCGACGAGGTCGATCGACTCGTAGTACTGGCCGGTGCCATCGAGAGTGATCTCGAGCGTGTCCGCGCAGTAAAAGACGATATAGCGAGCACGTGGAGCGAGCCCAGCGCGAGCGAGCAGCGCAGAGAGCCGAGCGCCTTTCCACTTCGCGATGTAGCTCCAGCCTTCGACGCAGTCGTGCCGCGTGATCTGGGTGCGCGAGGGCATGCTTTGCAAATCCCGCAAGGAGAGCCGCAGGGGATGCTCGACGAGTCCGCCGACTTGCAGCCGCCAGTCGGCGAATCCACCTTGGGCAAGGCGGTTATAAGCATCGGTATCCGGGTCGGTGGTCCCGTTCGAGCGGAACTCCTTGGAGATGTCCTTCTCGGAGAACTCCGGCGCGAGCGCGTCACGGCCGAGCAGCAAGCGCTGGACATGCCGAGTCCAAGTCTCCTCGGCACCGAGCGCCGACGTCACGCGCTCCGAATTGGCGAGCCGGTCGCAGGCACTCAGCGCCAGGCTGCCGGCCGCAGCGAGCGCCCGCTGCAGCCAGCGCCTGCGGCTCGAGGGAGGCTCCATCATCTCTCCTCCTTGCGGCCACCGATCACGAACCATCCCGTGACGATCGCTCGCATCTCGGTGAGTGGACCGGCGGCGAGCACGGCCAGCATATGGACGACAAAGAATAATACGATCGCCCAGGCGGTGAAGAAGTGCACCGTTCGAGCCGATTGGCGGCCTCCGAACAGAAGGGTCAGGAAGTGGAACCGCGCATCGAGCCCCGGAGACATCGTGAGGCCGCTCAGAATCATGAGGGGCAGCAACCCGAAGAGCAGGATGAGATAGGAGAGTTTCTGCAGTGGGTTATAGCGGCGTGCCTGCTCGCCACGCGGGAACCGCAGACGCACGTGGTCGGCGAGCGAGCCGCCGAGATGGCGCAGCTCGCCACGGGAAAGCAGCAGTACGCGATGCACGCGGCGGCTCACGAGCGCGTACAGCACGTAAGCCCCTCCGCTCACGACAAAGATCCACGCAAAGAAGAAATGCCAGTGACGGCCCCCCGCGAGATCCTGCCACGGGGGCAATGTGATCCACGAGGGGAACGCCGGTCCGTCGCCCGATCCGATCGCGAGCCAGGGCTTGTCGAACACGGACACCTGGCCCCAGTACAGTGCCGGATGGGCGTTGAAGATCTGCAGCCCGCTCAGCAGCAGCACGAGCAGGCAGAGCGCGTTGAGCCAGTGCCACATCCGGACGACGAGCGGGTGCCGGTACACGGCACGGCGCCCGCCGCTCAGCACACGCTCCACCGGCTCCTTCAGCATCGCTCGTCCCAAGGCGAGGGCATGCCGTAGGGTACGGTGATGAAATTGGCCTCGATCTGCTCGATCGCGCCCTCTTTGATTTTGAACAGCTCGAGTACGTAGAAGCTGTGCGGCCGGCGAACGGGAGATTCCACTTGGGTACCGTCCGTGAGACGGTACTTGCCGAGCCGTCCGCAGTGATCGATGAACGCGCGCGCAAGCACGAGTCCGCGCTCCTCATCGACGAGCTCGTAGCGCCGCGCGCGCAGCCGGTCGTCGTAGCGGTAGTAACCGAGGCGCAGCTGCTCCTCGCAACCGAGCCGCGCGACGGACGTAAGCGTCAGCGCCGGATTGTGAGTGGTCCGCACACCATTCTCGACCCGCATGCAGTGGGGGTGGATGCGCGTGAAGATCGTGCCATCGTTGAGCTGCAGCGTGTCGAAGTAGCCATCCGCGAGCGAGATCATGCGCGCGCGGGGCGCTCGCTCGCTCGGCTTCAGGATCTCGTTCAAAGCCGGCTTGTGCTCGAACAGCGGCTCGGGAAATTTCAGGCCGGAATCCGCCGCTCGCACGACGATCGCTTCGACTTCGGCGATCCGCCCGCCGGCGACTTTGATCCGCACCGTGAAAGGCGACTCGTCCCGTGTCTCGACGACGCTGCCGAAGAAGCCCACCTGGCCGGTGTCGACATCCGCGAATCTCAGATCGTAAGACCCCAGTCCGCTGATCGTCCCCCAGAGTCCCTCTCCGATCCCGAGCGCGACGTTGTTCTCCGTGTAGTGCACGGTATCGGCCCAGCCGCACCGGGCCGGATCCTGCCCCTTCAGTGCGGCGAGATAGGCGTCCAGCGCGGCATAGAGCTCCGCGCGCGTCGTGCGGGATGGAGATGCGTTCTTCATCGAGGCGCAATTATACGTTCCCGACCTCGTTCGGCGCTGTTGTAGAATCGCGGCCGGACCCTTTCGAGAATCGCACACGCGGGGTGGGCATGCACGAACGGCTGCAGCATCTCAAAGCGGCGATCGAGGCGGATGTCGCCCGCAAGCGCTATTTCGGCGCGGTCATCGCCGTGGCGAGACACGGCGACCTCGGTCTGCTGCAGGCAATCGGCCACGCGGACCGCGACGGTCAACGGGCGCTGCGGACCGATTCGGTGTTCAGCCTCTTCTCGGTCACCAAGGCCTTCACCAACGTGCTCGTCTTCCGTGCCATCGAGCGCGGCGAGCTCGCGCTCACCACGCGTGTCTCGGCAATCATTCCAGAGTTCTCCGGCGGCCCGAGGGAAGCCGTGACCTTCTACGACCTCCTCACCCACAGCTCGGGACTTCCATCCGTCTTTCTGCCTCGCCCGGGGATGTACATCGACCGGCTCGATGAGGTCGTCGCGGCGGTGTGCAAGGAGCTGCAGTGCGAGGTGCCGCCCGGCGAGCGCGTGACGTACGCGCCGATGGCCGCCCACGCGCTGATGGGCGAAGCGGTCCGTCGGGTCGACCCGGCTCACCGAAGCTACCGGCGGCTCGTCGAAGAGGAGATCTTCGGGCCGCTCGCGATGCGAGACTCCTCGATCGGCGTCCGCGCCGATCTGAAGCCTCGCCACATCGTGCCGGATTTCATCGATCCCATGCCGATCCAGCACCTCGGACACGGCAATCTGGGGCCGAACGGCGCGTTCGAGGAGGAGCACGCCGAGATGCCCTGGGTCGGAGCGGTATCCACCGTTCCCGACGTTCTGCGCTTCGCCGAGATGCTCCGATGCGGCGGCTCGCTCGAGGGCGCGAGGATCCTCTCACCCGCCCTGCTCGAGCAGGCGATCATCAACCGCACCGGGAACAAGCCGAACGAGCTCTACAAGGAGCTCGCGCTGTCGCGAGGCTGGCAACCCTCACCGGCTTACATCGGGCTCGGATTTTTCCTGCGGGGGGAGACGATATGCCACCATCAGTTCGGCACGCTCTCCTCGCCTCGCACATTCGGCCATACTGGCGCAGGTAGCACGATTTTCTGGGTGGATCCCGTGCGCGACCTCACGTTCGTCTGCCTCACGGCCGGCGTCATCAACGAAGCGGACAACGTCGAGCGGTTTCAACGCCTGTCCGATATGGCCCTCGCGGCCGCGGAGTAATCCCATGGTCAGTCGGCGACGATTCATCGAGAGTGGTGTGGCGGGCTCGCTCGTCGGCGCCTTCGCTACGTGGGGATCGCCCGTGCGGGCCGCGAGAGAGATCCATACCTCCGCTCGCACGCCGCTCCATGCGGTGATCTTCGACGAGCGCTTCGCAGATGCTGTCCGCTTTGGCCGGCAAGCCGCTCGGCTCGGTTTGCCCGTACGAGGTCTACGAGGCGACGTCACTGACTATTGGTACGCCGAGCTCCATCCCCTCTGGAAGCGACAAGCGCGACCGCTCGCAGGTCTGACGGCCTACGCGGCGCTCTTCTGCCTGGAGCGGCTCGCTTGGGATCACGGCATGCGAGTCGTATACCGTGGCGAGCACACTCCCCTCGCGGGCGGGGAAGCCGACCGCATCGATTGGCCAGCGCAGATCGCTTCGCTCATCGCCTTGACGGAGGCGCGATCGACGTGGAGCGGACTGCCTCCTTTGCGGCGCGCCGCCGAAACCCGCGTTCTGACGGCCGGTGAGCAACCTTTGCACTCCTGGGTCATCGCGCCTCCAGCGCGCGCAGTGGAGGTGGTATGAGAATCCCGCCCGGCGTCAGCGCGGAGAATTTTGCCGCGGCGATCGCGCAGTTCGAGCAGGCGGTCGGCAAGGAATGGGTCTTCACGAGCGATGAGGACATGGACCTCTACAAGGACGACTTCTCGCCGTTCCTCGGAGAGCCCGAGGAGCGGTGGGCTTCCGCCGCGGTGGCTCCCACCACCGTCGAGGAGGTCCAGAGCATCGTTCGCACGGCCAACCGCTACAAAGTGCCGCTCTATCCGATCTCGACCGGCCGGGACCTCGGTTACGGCGGATCGGCACCGGCCTATTCCGGCTGCGTCGTAGTGGATCTGAAGCGCATGAACCGCGTCCTCGAGGTGAACGAGGACAACGCCTCGTGCCTCGTCGAGCCTGGCGTCAGCTACTTCGATTTGTACCGCTACATCGAGGAGCGTGGCCTCAAAGTGTGGGTGGACGTTCCCGATCCGGGCTGGGGCAGCCCCGTCGGCAACTCGCTAGATCGCGGCGGCGGCTACACGCGCCCGCAGTTCCGCAATCACTTCGATGCGCACTGCGGCATGGAGATCGTCCTGCCGAACGGCGAGCTGATGCGCACGGGGATGGGCGCTCTACCCGGTGCGAAGACCTGGCAGCAGTACAAATCCGGCTTCGGACCGTGGATCGACGGCATGTTCTCGCAGTCGTGCTACGGAATCGTGACCAAGATGGGATTCTGGCTGATGCCCCGGCCCGAGGCCTATCTCTCCGCGAGCGTGCTCGCAGGCCGGCGCGACGATCTGTACGCCCTCGTCAAGGTCCTCAATCAACTCGAGAACGGCGGCATCACCAACGGGATGCCCGACCTCGGCAGCCCCCTGCTCGGGATCATGACGATCGCGGAGTACGCCAAGTCCATGCAGGATCTGCCGCAGCCGCCGGTCGACCCCGAACTCACCGCGCTACGCGATCGGGCCGCGGCGGGCCGCCACGAGGAGCTCGAGGCCTACGGACAGCGTAAGGGACTCGCATACTGGACCTTCGACATCAAATTCTACGGACCCGCCAAGGTGATCGAGGCGCAGTGGGAGTACTCGAAGGAGCAGTTCTCGAGCATCCCCGGCGTGCGCTTTCGCGCGGACCCGGTGATCCGCCTTCCGCTCACGCCGGCGCAGAAGCTTCAGGTCCGCTGGCCGGAGTTCGGCATTCCGACTCTCAACATGTACTCGATCGGCGCCCGGTCGAGCACCAATCCCAATCCGACGCACGGGCACATGTGGTTCTCGCCGATCATCCCGCGCGATGCGCAAGCGGTCTTCGAGGCGAACGAGGTGTTCGCCGCCGCCGCCCGCCAGTTCGATCTGCCGGTGCTGAGGTTCAGCCTACCCTCGTGCTACTGGGAGCGCGCCTTCATCTTCATCTTCGGCTTCCCGGTCACGACCGACATCAAGACCAACCAGAAGAACCGCGCCGCCTTCTACAAGCTCATCGAGACCGCTGCCGAGCACGGCTGGGGCGAGTACCGGACGGCGCCGGCGTTTCAAGATGCGGTGATGAGCACGTACTCGTTCAACCACCACGCGCTCCTACGCTTTCATGAGACGCTCAAGGACGCGATCGATGCGAACGGCATCATGTCGCCCGGCCGTTATGGCATCTGGCCGAAGCATCTGAGAGCGAGCCGCGATCGAGCGGCAAGTGGGCGGGCAACATGACCCGGGCCATCTGCTGCATGGTGGCGATCGTGGCCTCGATGGCGCAGGCGTCGTTCGCCGCAGGCCCGCGCGTGGCCTCCGCAGCCGGCTCGGCGCCCTCGGCAGCCGACCCACTGCCCTCCATCTCCTGGACCTGGACTCCTATCGCGCCGCAGCCGGGAGAGCCCGCGGGCTGGGTGCAGTTTCAGCGCGCGTGCTCGGTCTGCCACGGCAGCGGTCCCGCGAAGCCCGGAACCCGCGCGCTACGCGCCAAGTACCGCGGCAAGCTCCCCGCTCTGCTCGAGAAGCGAACGGATCTCACGCAAACCTACGTCAAGTACATCGTCAGGCACGGCGTGTCCGTGATGCCGCCCTTCCGCAAGACCGAGCTCAGCGACCGGGATCTCGACGCGATCGCGGCCTACCTCGCGCGCAAGCCACGCTCGTGAGCGCCTTCGCGACCTTTCGCGGGCGAACCGCCGTCGTAACGGGCGGAGCCTCCGGCCTCGGCAAGGGAATCGCGAAGCAGCTGATTT
>JASHTA010000154.1 GCA_030040795.1 Gammaproteobacteria bacterium
GTGGTGGAAGGCCGGCGGCGGCGGTACGCCCTGGGACGCCATCACCTACGATCCGGTCACCCAGCTGGTCTACATCGGCACGGGCAACGGCGCGCCCTGGCCCGCGGCGATCCGATCGCCGGGTGGCGGCGACAACCTCTTTACCTCGTCGATCGTGGCGTTGGATGCGAAAACCGGTCAGTTCAAGTGGTACTACCAGGAGACGCCCGAGGACAGCTTCGACTTCGACAGCACGCAGCAGATCATGACGGCGAATCTCGTCATCGACGGGAAGAAGCGGCACGTCGTGATGCACGCCCCGAAGAACGGCATCTTCTATGTGTTCGACGCCGCCACGGGTACGCTGCTCGCCGCCAAGCCTTATGTGCCGACGGTCAATTGGATGACGGGGTTCGAGCCGGATGGCAAGCCGATCCTCAATCCCGAAGCCAACTACGGCAAGACGAACAAAGGCTTCTACGTGGTGCCCGCATCGGGCGGCGCTCACAGCTGGTATCCGATGGCCTTCAATCCCAACACGGGCCTCGTGTACATCCCGGCCAACTATGGCAGCTTCCCGCTCGTGGCCGAGGCCGGCGCGAAGATGGGCAATCAGCTGCTCTCGATCAATGTCGCCAAGCGCCCACAGGTTCCTCAACCGGTTCTCTACGGCGCAGGCTCATACCTGCTGGCCTGGGATCCGGTGAAGATGAAAGCCGTTTGGAAGCAGCGGGAAGGCACAGGCCGCTCCGGCGTGATGACGACGGCCGGTAATCTCGTGTTCCAGGGCTCAGCTTCCCGGGCCTTCTCGGCGTATCGCGCCGATACGGGCGAGCGGCTCTGGACGACGGGGACGCAGACGAACATCGCCGGAGCGCCGATCACCTATACCGTCGATGGCAAGCAGTATGTCGCCGTGGTGGCCGGCACCAGCGGATTCGGCGGCGACTACTTTGCGCCCACGTACGCGCGCCTGCTGGTCTACGAGCTGGACGGCCAGGTCAAGCTCCCTCCGCCCATGCCCTACACACCGCCTGTGCTCAATCCGCCGCCTGAATTCGGCGACCCCATTTTGCAGGCACGCGGCGAGACTCAGTACGACGCGCATTGCGCGAGCTGCCATGGCAACAATGGCCGCGTGAGCAGCCTGTTCCCGGATCTGCGCTACGCGGGTCAGCTCTGGAGCGCGGATGCGTTCAAGGCGATCGTGATCGGAGGCGCGCTTCAGGACAACGGCATGGTGTCGTTCCGCAAGGTGCTGTCCGACGAGGACGCCGAGGCGATTCGGGCCTATATCGTGCACACGGCGAACGAGCTGAAGAAATCGCCACCGCGGCCTTTCAGATTCGGCGGCCGCCGCGGGCCGGGCTTCGGACCGCCCCAAGGACCGGATTCGCCCCCTCCGGGCGCGCCGGTCTACGTGACACCGGAATACCATCATCAGTGAGACGGCAGACGGCTGAGGAGCGGGAAAAGGTTGTAGAGCCCGACAGCACGGCGGTGCGTGTGGCTCTGTGGCGAGCCCTGCACGTCGAGATCGATCCGCCCCCGCATGTTCTAGTAGATGAGGTGGGCCTGAGGCTGGTCGCTCCGGATGACAATTGGCGACAGCGCCCGGACATGGACCCGCAGGGCACCCGAGGCTATCGGGCCCACATCGTGTCCCGTGCCCGCTTCATCGAGGACTTGGTCATCGAACTGGCCGGGCAGGGCGTCGCGCAATACGTTCTTCTCGGTGCAGGGCTCGATACCTTTGCCCAGCGCCGGCCCGAGATCGCCTCGCGTCTGCGGGTCTTCGAGGTGGATCGCCCCGGGCCTCAGGAGTGGAAGCGGCGGCGTCTCATCGCGCTCGGCTTGGGCATTTCGAAGTGGCTGCGCTTCGTGCCCGTGGACTTCGAGGCCGGAGAGTCCCTATGGGAGAAGCTGGCGGCTGCCGGCTTCGATGCGCGCCGCCCCGCGGTGGTGACTTCCACCGGCGTTTCCATGTACCTCACACGGGAGGCGAACCTGGACACGCTGCGTCAGATCGCGGCGCTCGCCCCCGGCTCGACGCTCGCCATGACATTCATGCTGCCGCTCGAGCTTCTCGATCCGAAGGAGCGCCCGCCCCATGAGGCCGTTCATCGAGCCGCGCGAGCGTCCGGGACACCTTTCATCAGCTTCTTCCGGCCGCCGGAGATGGTAGCACTGGCTCGCGAAGCCGGTTTCAAAGACGCGAGGCACATCTCCACGGACGACCTGACACAGCGCTACTTCGCCGGCCGGGCCGATGGGCTTCGGCCGGCGAACGGCGAGGTGTTCCTCATCGCGACGACGTAGTCTCGAGTCTCTACTCGCGTGGCTCGACGGCCGCCATCGAGCGGGCAGGGCTCTCAGGTCCCCTCGATGTCTCGGCTCTGAGTCGCCTTGCGATGCGCGATCTCCTGAAGATAGATCGGCGAGCGATACACGTTCGAGCTGTACAGCCGCTCCGGCAGCGGCTTGAAAGGAATCATCGAGTACAGGAGTGCATTGCATCGCGCCTCGACGCCGGCGCGATACTCGGGCTCGGCGACGATGTACAGGTCGTTGTTGAGAATCCCGTTGAGCACGAAGCGGGCCGCCACCACCGGGTCCATCGGCCTGTGTGCAGCCGGGCTGCCTTCCGTGAAGCCCGCGAAGGCACGGCGCCGCCGCGGCCCACCCGCCCGCAGAGCAGTGCGCGGGCGCGCGCCCGGTGCGACAGCGGGAGGCCCCTCGTTCTTCAGCGACTCCGGCCGATAGCTCTCGCTCTGACCGATGTTGGTGGCGGTCAGGCCTGGCACGAAGCAGGAGGTCCCGATATTGGTGTTGCGCAGTTCCAGCCGCAGCTCTTCCATGAAGCCCACCGCCGCAATCTTGGACACGGTATAGATGCCGGCACCGAGCCCGGGCAGGATTCCGCTGGTCGAGGTGGTGGTGACGATGTGCGAGCCTTGCTTGCTCGCGAGCATCCGCGGGACGAAGGTGTGGACGCCGTAGATGGGTCCCCAGAAGTTCACGCCGATGCCCCATTCCCAGTCCTTGTAGGTGCCCGTGCTGGCGGGCGCGGTGAGGCCGACGCCGGCGTTGTTGACCAGCACGTGCAAGGTGCCGAACTTCTTCTCGATCTGATCCGCGACGCGCTCCCAGCTGTCGCGATCCATCACGTCCTGCTTGATCGTGAACACACGCGGATCGTTGGGCGGAAAATGCTTCAGCGCATCGCCGATGTGGTGCTCATCGAGATGGCCGATCACGACTTTCATGCCCGCCTGATAGAACACTCGGGCGATGCCGAGGCCAATGCCACTCGAGCCGCCCGTGACGTAGGCGACCTTCCCGGTCACATCGGTGATCGGCGGGGCTTGCGACGTGCCGAGATTGGGGGGTGGCGGGGCGCCGAGATTGGGCGCATCGGCCGCAGCTGCGGCGCGAGCGCCGACACCTCCGACGACGCCGGCTGCCCCCGCCGCCGCCATGCTGCCGAGGATCTGCCGCCGATTCAGTGTCTGCTCGTCCATATCCGCCCCCTGTATTGTCGCGATGTCGCCGTGAGCCCGGACCATGATAGGCGAGTCCGGCGGGTGCGCAATAGGGGGCCCGAATCGCGGTATTTCACGCCACTTTGGCCGGCTCGGCGCCTCAGGATTTCTCGAGGACATCCTTGAGCGCGGCCATCTCACAATTGAGCTCCTCCATTGCCACATCGAACTGCGTGTCCGACATGACCTGGGGCTGGAAGAAAGTCATCATGACGGTCGAGCCGCCGCCATTGGCGACTACGCGGCAGTTGACTTGCCAGGTGGCCTGGGAATCCCGCCAGACGTGGTCGAGAATTCCGAGCTCTCTGACCGGTCGGACCTTGATCGCACCTTCGCCGAACTTCGTGACCGCCTTGTACCAGCCATCCTGGCCCGCGCTCACGGAGCGGAGATTCACCACCGCGTATCGAGGCCAATTGAGCGGGTCGGCGAGAAACGCGAAGGTCGTCTCGACGGGAGCGTTGATGTCAGCGGTCTTGGTTCGCGAGCGGGAAGCGGCCGCCGGCCCCGCCTGCGGCTTCGCGGGGCTCGGAAGATACTGGATATATTCCTCACCGTCCCGTCCGAAGTAGCGCACCTTCCTCCCCTCGACGTACACGATGTAGTACGCGCAGCCGGCGGCCGTGCCTTCCTTCACGAAGTCGGGATACCCCGCCTGTCCCGATTGAACTCGGCGATTGATGCTTTCGAGGCTGCTCGCGGAGAACTCGGAGCTGACCCCGTCATGCACGAGCGGAACTCCCATCACGCAGGAGTCGCCGCTCCGGGAATAGAAACGGTATTCGCGGCGCAGCATATCCACATGATAGGACTGCACGCCTTCTTTCTTGAGCGTCGCGAGGATCTCCGGAAACGAGATGGCTCGCGCCAACGCCTTGTCCACCAGTTCTCTCAGTATGGCTTCGTTCATCGTGATCTCCCGATTATTCGACAGGCAGCCGCTTGAGTTGATGCAGATGCGCCATCCGCTTGAGAATCTGGAGCAGCGCTTTCCGGTCCGCCTTGGGCAGAGCTCCGAAGAACTCCGCATCGTTCTCATCCGCAAGACCGGCGAGCCTCGGTACCAGGGCGATCGCGGCCGGCGTCAGTTGAATGTCCTGATAGCGGCGGTCTTCGCTGGCCGCAGCGCGCGAGACCAGCGATTTGCGAACCAGGCGCTCGATGAGCTTGGATACCGCGCCGCGGGTGAGGCCGGTGAGCTCCGCAACCTGGCTGGGTGAGGTCGATTGCGATCCGCCGTACATCTCCCGCAAGACCACCCACTCGGCGACCGTGACCCCGCTCGACTCGAGCTTGCGGGCAAATGAATGGGAGACCGCGTTGGAGACGACTCTCATCCAAAAGCCGATGTGGGATTTCAAGTGGCTCGCCGCAACTCTGGGCGGTCTGGCATGCATCGCGCTGTTCATGGCATGCACTATAGTTTACTAGGAAACAGTTGTCAAGGATATTAATTCGGCATCAAACCGAGCCGTCAAAACGGCACCGTCCGGCCGGCCGTAATCCTCACGGCGCGCTCACACGTACGCGGCCTACAGTTCGCGTCTCGTCACCTCTTGGGAAGCGTCATGGACATCGTGTACATCCTCGCCATCGCAGCGCTCTACGCCGCGACGCAGGCGCTCGTCACGATGGTCTCTCGCCTGAGAGGCCCCGAATGAGCGTGGTGTATGCCGTGAGCGGCGCTCTCGCCCTCGGGCTATTCGCCTACCTGCTCTATGCGCTGTTCAAGCCGGAGCGGTTCTGATGACCGGCTCCTCCCTTGCGCTCATCGCCGCGCTCGTCGCTGCGGCAGCGCTCTGCGCCAAGCCGCTCGGTCTTTACATGGCGAACGTCATGGAGGGGCGTCCGATCGCGCCGCTGCGCGCCGGTGCGCCTCTCGAGCGGCTCATTTATCGCCTGTGCGGAATCGATCCGACGGTAAGCATGGGGTGGAAGCGCTACGCCGTCGCCTTGATCCTCTTCAACGCGCTCGGCGGTCTCCTCGTCTATGGTCTGCAGCGGCTGCAGCTGTGGCTGCCGCTCAACCCGCAGCATTTCTCGAACGTCTCGCCGGACTCCTCGTTCAACACCGCGGTGAGCTTCGTTACCAATACCAACTGGCAGGGATACTCCGGCGAGTCGACGATGAGCGATCTCACGCAGATGGCGGGACTCGCCGTGCAGAATTTTCTGTCTGCCGCCTCCGGCATCGTCGTCGCCGTCGTGCTCATCCGGGGCTTCGCCTTGCGCGAGGCGCAAGCGCTCGGCAACTTCTGGGCCGACCTTACGCGCTCGACGCTCTATATCCTGCTGCCACTTTCCTTCGCGCTCGCGCTCGTTTTTGTTTCGCAAGGCGTCATTCAGAACTTCAGCGCGGACCAGGACGTGACGACGCTCGAGACTCTGCACTACCCGCAGCCGAAGCTCGATGCAGCCGGCAACCCCATCAAGGACAAAGCGGGTAATCCCGTCCTGGAGAACGTGGCGACGCGGACGCAAACCCTTCCCATGGGCCCGGTTGCCTCGCAGGAAGCGATCAAGCAGCTCGGCACCAACGGCGGCGGCTTTTTCAACGCCAACTCCGCGCATCCCTACGAGAACCCGACAGCGCTCTCGAACTTCTTCGCGATGCTCGCGGAGATCCTGATCCCCGTCGCGCTCGCCTATACCTTCGGTCACATGGTGGGAGATACCCGGCAAGGCTGGGCCATCCTCGCGGCGATGGGCATTCTCTATGTCTCGCTGGCTGCCGTTGCGGTACACAGCGAGCAGCTGGGCAATCCGCGGCTCGCCGCGCTCGGCGTCGATCAGGCGGCGACGCGCCTTCAGTCGGGCGGGAACATGGAGGGCAAGGAAGTCCGGTTCGGCATCGGCGCGTCCGCCGTGTTCGCGACCACGACGACCGTGACCTCGTGCGGAGCGGTGAATGCCATGCACGACTCGCTCACTCCGCTAGGCGGCTTCGTGACGCTGTTCGACATGATGCTCGGAGAGGTCGTACCGGGCGGCGTCGGGACGGGCCTCTACTCCATGCTGATCTTCGCCGTGATCGGAGTGTTCATCGCGGGTCTCATGATCGGCCGAACGCCCGAGTACTTGGGCAAGAAGATCGAGGCGTTCGAGATGAAGATGAGCGCCATTGCGATCCTCGTCATGCCCTTCATCGTTCTGATCGGCACGGCCGTGGCGGTGAGCCTTGCGGCAGGGCAGGCCGGCGTGGCGAATCCCGGAGCGCACGGATTCTCCGAGATCCTGTATGCGTTCACCTCGGCGAGCAACAACAACGGCAGCGCGTTCGCCGGCATCTCCGCCGACACGCCGTTCTACAACACCTCGCTCGGTATCGCGATGTGGCTGGGCCGTTACTGGCCGATCGTGGCAGTGCTCGCGGTCGCCGGCTCCTTCGCGGCCAAGAAGCGGGTACCGGTGACCTCCGGCACGATGCTCACGCACGGCCCGACATTCGTCATCCTGCTGATCGGCACGGTGATTCTGGTTGGAGCGCTCACGTTCGTGCCTGCCATCGCGCTGGGACCGGTCGTCGAGCATCTGATGCTCTGGAGGAGCTGAAGTGCCTGAGCTCACTCGTGATGCTGGCGCCGCCGTGAGCCGCGGACCGGATCCTGCGCCACCACGTGTGCCGTCGGCGGCTGGGCGCAGGCTCTCGATGTTCGACCGGACGCTGATGTGGCCGGCAGTCATCGATGCTTGCCGCAAGCTCGACCCATGCATCCAATGGCGCAACCCGGTGATGTTCATCGTCTACATCGGGAGCATTCTGACGACGGCTCTGTGGCTGCAGGCGCTCGCCGGCCGGGGCGAGGCGCCGGCCTGGTTTATTTTCAACGTGTCGCTCTGGCTGTGGTTCACGGTGCTGTTCGCGAATTTCGCCGAAGCGCTCGCCGAGGGCCGAAGCAAGGCGCAGGCGGCCTCGCTGCGCGGCCTGAAGCAGGCGGTCCTCGCCAAGAAGCTCGCCGGCGTCAGCGACCGCGCCACTTATTCGCGTGTGCGGGCGGACGAGCTGCGTCGCGGCGATGCGATCGTCGTCGAGGCGGGCGACTATATTCCGGCGGACGGAGAAGTCATCGAGGGAGCGGCATCGGTCGATGAGAGCGCCATCACCGGAGAGTCCGCGCCCGTCATCCGCGAGTCCGGCGGGGATTTCTCCGCGGTGACGGGAGGCACCCGCGTGCTCTCCGACTGGATCGTCGTCAAGGTGACGGTCAACCCGGGCGAGACGTTCATCGACCGGATGATCGCGATGGTCGAGAGCGCGAAGCGGCAGAAGACCCCGAACGAGATCGCACTCACCATCCTGCTCGTCGCGCTCACACTCGTGTTCTTGTTCGCCACGGCGACGCTGCTGCCGTATTCGCTTTACAGCGTTGCGGTCACCAAGCTCGGTACGCCGGTCACGATCACGGCCCTCATCGCGCTGCTCGTCTGCTTGATCCCGACCACGATCGGAGGCCTGCTCTCCGCGATCGGCGTCGCAGGCATGAGCCGCATGATGCAGGCGAACGTCATCGCCACATCCGGGCGGGCTGTCGAGGCTGCAGGCGATGTGGATGTGTTGCTTCTGGATAAGACGGGCACGATCACGCTCGGCAACCGGCAGGCCGCCGCATTCATCCCCGTGCCGGGTGTCGCGGAGGAGGAGCTGGCCGATTCCGCTCAGCTCGCCTCCCTCGCCGACGAGACGCCCGAGGGACGCAGCATCGTGGTGCTCGCGAAGCAGCGCTTCCGGTTACGCGAGCGCGATCTGCAGTCTCTTGCCGCGGAGTTCGTGCCGTTCTCGGCTCACACGCGCATGAGCGGCGTGAACATCGGCGCACGGCAGATTCGCAAGGGAGCGGCCGATGCGATCCGCAAGCACGTGGAGGGCCTGAGCCAAGCCTTCCCCAAGGGCATTTCCACCACCGTGGAGGAGATTGCACGGCGGGGAAGCACCCCTCTCCTCGTGAGCGATGCGGCTCGAGTGCTCGGGATCATCGAGCTGAAGGACATCGTCAAGGGCGGCATCCGCGAGCGCTTCGCCGAGCTGCGCCGCATGGGCATCAAGACCGTCATGATCACGGGGGACAACAAGCTCACGGCTGCTGCGATCGCCGCGGAGGCGGGTGTCGATGACTTCCTCGCCGAGGCGACCCCCGAGGCGAAGTTGCGCCTCATCCGCGACCATCAGGCCGAGGGAAGGCTCGTGGCGATGACGGGCGACGGCACGAACGACGCTCCCGCGCTTGCCCAGGCCGACGTGGCCGTCGCCATGAATACCGGAACGCAGGCGGCCAAGGAAGCCGGCAACATGGTCGACCTCGACTCGAATCCGACCAAGCTCATCGAGGTGGTGGAGACCGGCAAGCAAATGCTGATGACGCGCGGAGCGCTCACCACGTTCAGCGTCGCCAATGACGTGGCCAAGTACTTTGCGATCATTCCGGCGGCATTCGCCACGACGTACCCGCAGCTCGACGCGCTCAACGTCATGCGGCTCGCCAGCCCCTTCTCGGCGATCCTCTCAGCCGTCATCTTCAATGCGCTGATCATCGTCGTTCTGATCCCGCTCGCGCTGAAGGGCGTCAAATACCGGGCACTGGGGGCCGCGGTGCTGCTCCGTCGTAATTTGCTCCTCTACGGCCTCGGCGGCATCGTCGTGCCCTTCGCCGGCATCAAGCTCATCGACCTGCTGCTCGTACTGGCGCATCTCGTATGAGCCGTGCACTTCTCGCCCAGGAAGACCCATGAACGCACTCGTTCGACCGGCGCTGGTGCTGCTGCTCATCCTGACCGTGGTCACCGGACTCGCCTATCCTCTCGCACTGACCGGCGTCGCCCGGTTGCTCTTCCCGAACCAGGCCGGCGGCAGCCTCATTGTTCAGAACGGGCATCCCGTCGGGTCGCGACTGATCGGACAGGCCTTCAGCGACCCGAAGTATTTCTGGAGCCGGCCTTCGGCAACGACGCCTCAGCCGTACAACGGGCTCGGTTCCACGGGATCGAACCTGGGGCCCCTCAACCCCGCCCTCACCGATGCGGTCCGATCGAGAATCGAGGCGCTGCGCGCGGCCGATCCCACCAACCGGGCGCCCATCCCGGTCGATCTCGTCACGGCTTCCGCGAGCGGCCTCGATCCGGATATCAGCGTCGCGGCGGCGGAGTACCAGGCGCCTCGGATCGCCCGCCTCCGCGGCCTGAAGCTCGAGGCGGTGCGAGCGCTGATATCCGCCCATACCAAGGGAAGGTGGCTCGGCTTTCTCGGGGAGCCGCGCGTCAACGTGCTCGAGCTCAATCTGGCACTCGACCAGTCCAGGTGACACGATAGCCACATGATGGCCGAGGTACGGCCGGATCCGGACAGGCTGCTCGCGCAGGTCCAGGCCGAAGAGGCCCGCGCCAAGCGCGGGCGGCTGCGCATCTTTTTCGGCGCGTCGGCCGGCGTTGGCAAGACTTACTCGATGCTGGAGGCGGCCCGCAGCGCTCGCTCCGCCGGCAATGATGTGGCGGTCGGCTACATCGAGCCCCACGGCCGCATCGAGACGGAGCGGTTGCTCGAAGGGCTCGAGCGACTGCCGACCGTGACCGTGCGCTACCGCGGCATCGAGCGGCGCGAATTCGATCTGGACGCGGCGCTTGCGCGCCGGCCCTCCATCCTGCTGGTCGATGAGCTCGCGCACTCGAACCTCACGGGCGGCGATCCGCCGCTGCGCCACGCCAAGCGCTGGCAGGATGTCGATGAGCTGCTCGATGCCGGCATCAACGTGTGGACGACGGTCAACGTCCAGCACCTGGAGAGCCTGAACGATCTGATTGCCCAGATCAC
>JASHTA010000155.1 GCA_030040795.1 Gammaproteobacteria bacterium
CAGAATCTGCCGCGGCGAGCGCTGCAGGGCGGTCCCGAGCGTCGTCTGCAGCACCGTGAGGTTGCCTCCAAACACGCGGCTGCGCACGACCAAGCGCTTGCGCGCCGCCGCATTGAGCGGTGTCAGGCCGGCAAATCGCACCTCCCGCAGGCCTCCCAGCAGCACGCCTTTGAGCTCCGCGAGCTCCTCGGCGCGCACCGTTCCCGATCCGAGCCGGTCGAGGAGCGGGCCGTGCAGCGACGCCCATCCCCAGCGATGGTTGAGGAAGTAGTGCAGGGTCGTCGCATCGCTGTAGCCGACGAAGAGCTTGCGTCGTGCAGGCGGCGTGAGCCGCATCAATCCCGCGACGAGGCGGATCGCGCCGTAGCCTGCGCGGATACACCATACACACCGCGAGTCCGGCGCGCGGAGCGCGCGTGTCAGATGCTCCAAGCGCCGCCGGTCCGAGTTGGCGCACAAGAGGTCCGCACCGAAGATCCCGCGCGGCGCTCGCGGAGTGAGCCCCAGCCGCCGCAGAAACGCGATGCCCGCGCGCAGGTTCTCGGGGGCGCAGCGAAAACCGGGCGCGACTACATCGACGATGTCGCCCGGTCGAAGCAACGCGGGGCCCAGGTCGCCGGTCCGCACTCCGACCTGCGGGGGCGCAACGTCTCCACGCGCGCGAGAAACGCGGGCGCTCACCGCTTCAGCGGCGCATTTTCAGCACGTTGCCGCCGAAGATGCCATCCACGCTATCGAGGTCGATGATGAGCGGCAAGCCGCGCCGCTCTTTGTCGAGATTCCTTTCGAGCTCCGGGGAGTGGTCGTAGACGGCTCGCCGCGCCGCCTCGGAGGATTCGATGCGGCCGCGGCCGCGGAATGTCACGAACGCCTTGGAGTCGGGCCGCAGCTCCCCGTAGAGCAGCGTGATGTGGGGCCTGCCGCCGCGTACGGCGGCCAGGATGCCTCCCTCGGGATTGCGCACCCAGATGGCGAGCTGAGTGTCGCTGTACGCTTGTACGCTGCCGCGGAACGACAGCTCGGGCCGCCCGTCCGCGCCCACATACGCCACGGCGAGCATCCTGCCGCGCTCGAGCGCGCTGTTGACGGTGTCCTTGAGAGCCGAAGGGAGCTTGAGCTCGGTGAGCACCGGAGGTGCGGTCTGCTGTGTAGCCATGCTGATCTCATTTCTGCCCGTTGGAGGAAACTCGGATGGTAAGTCACGCTGACCCGCGCCGCCACCGAGCCGGCCGCTGCGCCTTCACGGCATACGGCATGCGAAATTGGCCGCATCCTCGGTATTTCCGTGGCCGACGTACTTCGCAACCCGCGGATAAGCACACAAGGGTCGGGTGCGGTCGACGGCACCGTGTGTCAGGTGCGCCGCGACGATGCGCTCGGGCGCGACTCCCCGCTCCACCCAGCCCTCGAGCGCACCGAGCGCATCGAATTGGTCGGGTCCTGTACCCCCGCCACAATGATTGACTCCGGGCGCGAGGAACAGCCGAGCGAAGCTTTGGATGTTCGCGATCTCCGCGTCGTCGCTGCCCGGGTGTCCTGCGGCGAAGAACGCGGCGACCTTTTGATAGTACTCGAGCGTGTGCAGCGGCGAGATGAGCGGGTCGGCCCATCCGTGCCACAGGATCAGCTTCCCGCCGGCGCGCCGGAACGCCCGCAGATCGGGACTCGAGTTGTTGAGAACGGCGCCCACCTTCCGGTCGGCGAGGCGCACCGCGCGATCGTAGTCGATGTGGTGATAGTCCCAGCTCGGATCCTCGAACACCATGTCCTTGAACGTGCTGGCGGCGAGCGCCGCGACGAACGGCTGCCGCGTGAGGGCGAGCGCGTACTCGACGCCGCGCGGCCAGCCCGGATAGATCGGCTGACCGGAGGAGTAGTGCAGGCCGTCGTAGATCTTCTGGAGCGCGGAGACCTCGTCCGGCGTGAGGCAGGAGGCGGGGTCCTGTCCTGCCTTGCAGGCCATCTCCGAGGGGGAGAAGTGGCAGGCCCGCGGATCGGTGAGCAGTCCGTCCTTCACGCCGTCCTGCGCATCGCAGTCCTTGAGCACGGCGCTCGTGATGAGGCGGAGTTTCGCCGGGGCGATCTGCATCGCGGCGAGATTCGTCCAGATCGTGCCGGCGTGCAGGTGGATGACCTCCATCGCCGGCGCGCCCGCCACGATCCCGTCATACTCGTGCGGGTAGCGCTGCGCCTCGGTGAGGCCCTGCCAGCCTCCGGAGGAGCAGCCGACGAAGTAGGATCGCCGCGGCCGTGCGCCGTAGAACGCGCGTACGATCGCTTTGGCTTTCACCGCCGTCAGGTGCTGGGCCCGATAGCCCTGATCGATCACGAGTTGCGGATGGCCGAGGGCCCAGCTGCCAGGGTCCGGCGTCGTGCTCTTGTGGCCCATGTCCGTGTCGGCCGTCGCGTAGTGCCGTCGTAGGCCGTCGGCCAGCTCGCGATAGACGATCGCGCCCGAGTAGCCGCCGTTTCCGGTGCCCTCGAACTTGCCGTTCCACTCGGAGAGCGGCAGCCACACCTCGAAGTGAATCGCGGGTGAGATCACCGCGCTGACGCGGCAGAACGCCGGCAGGCCCGTGAGCGCTTGCCGCGCGCCAGGGGGCGTGAACGAGGGACCGCTCACGGTCTCGACGGCGAGTATTCGCGTGTCCTGCAGCGCGATGTGCATGAGGCTCGAGCAATCGCCGTGATCGGCGGCCGCCGCGAAGGCCGCGGGCGCCACCGCCGCGAGCAGCAGCGCGGCGACCGGCCGGAGCAGGCCGGCGCGCGTCCCGCACAGGAATCGGGCTCGGTTCATGATCTCCCCCTCTTTGGCTATCTCGCCGCCGCAGCGAGCCGGGCGTTCATCTTATCCAGGTTGGCTCGAGCTTGCGTCAGCGGAGGCGGAAGTGTGCGCTTTTGGAAGAGGAACCGCCACGCTGCTCCATGAGTTCTGATGGTCTTCGCCGCGTGGCACACGAGTTGCAAATGATGCGTCACGCTCTCGCTCGCCCTTTCACGGCCGAGGCGTCGGTCGAGGCTTGTCGCAGACGGTGCACGCGGCATCCGGCATGGGACAAGTCGCGCTGCGGCGCAGAAATCGCGAGCGCAGCAGCCTTGATCGAGTTATGGCACGGACCTCCGTTCGGGCGTGCGAACGGCGTTGGCAGCCGCCGGAGTGGACATGCGAATCGGAGTCATGCTGCGTCACTACGACCAGCACGCGGGAGGCGTGAAGGTCTACACGCGCGAGCTGCTCGAGGCGTTGTTCACCCTCGACGCCCCGCACGAGTTCGTGCTGCTCTACAGAAACCCTGCGCTCGTCGGAACTTACGAAGGTCAACTGCGCGTGACGGAAGTGCGCGTTGCGGCCAGGACCGTGCTCGGATGGGATCAGCTCGGCGTGCCGGCTGCCGTTCGGCGGTTGGGCATCGACGTGCTCTTCAATCCCAAGTACTCCATCGCGCTTTCGGTCGAGTGTCCGACGGCCTGGGTTTGCCACGGCCTCGACTGGTACGTGATGCCCCAGGCGTCCCGTTTCGTCGATCGGCTGAGCCATCGTTACCTCGTGCCGAGATATGCCGCCAAGGCGGACGCGATCATCGCCGTCTCGGAAGTGACTCGCGACCACGTCATGCATTTCTTACATGTTGCTCCGGAGCGCGTACACACTGTTTATTCGGGGATCAATGCAGCCTTCAGGGCTCCGCTCACACCAAGCGACCTCGAGTCCGTCCGCGCTCAGTATCGACTGCCGCGGCGCTTCCTGCTCTATGCAGGCGCGGTGTACCCGCCGAAGAATTTCACGAGGCTCATTCAGGCGTACGCGCGCGTGGGGCCGCCGAGAGGCGTGCCGCTCGTGATCGCAGGGGGCGAGAATCGTTTCCTCTCCGAGAGCGAGCTGCAGGAGCCGCAACGGCTTGGGCTCGACGATTGGGTACATTGGGCCGGCTGGGTGCCGAGCCGGACGATGCCCGCATTCTATCGGCTGGCCGATGCATTGCTGCTTCCCTCGCTGTTTGAATCGTGCGGGCTGCCCGTGCTCGAGGCGATGGCGGCGGGCTGCGCCGTCGTGACCTCGAACCGCTACGGCACGAAGGAGCTGGCCGAAGGCGCGGCGGTGCTCGTCGAGCCCGAATCCGTCGAGGACATCGCCGATGCCATTGGCCGGGTGCTCGACGACTCGGCGCTGCGAGCTCGGCTCGCCGAGGCCGGCCGCGAGCGTGTAGCGCGGTTCAGCTGGCAGCGCTGCGCTCGCGAGACGCTCGATGTGCTCGAAGGGATCGCGGAGCGCGCATGAGACTCACCAAGCGAGAGCGGTCGGGCATTGCCGCATTTCCTCTGCGCAAGCCTCCCGTGGGTCAGGACGCCACGGTTGTAGGGCGGCAGCAGCAAGACGAGCCGCAGATTGCCGGGCCCCTGCGCTTCGGCATCCTTGCGGGCGCGAGAGCGGCCCGGGCGGGCGCGAGCGGGGCTCAGGCGGCCACAGCAGTGCTTGCGGAGTGGCAGCGCCAAGTGATCGCGAGCCTGACTGCCACGGAGGGCGTCGAGCAGGTCCAGAGCAGTGGGCTGCCGGTATCGCTGAGTGTCGAGGAGGCTCGCGAGCGCCAGCTGGATTTCATTCTGAGCTTTGCGCCTCTCGCGGAAGGCCGAAAGCTCATCGGTGCCGCCCGCTGGGGTGTGTGGCAGTTTCTGTTCGGCGACTGGACCCATTATCGCGGCGATTCGGATGGGTTCTGGGAGATCGTGGACGATTCCGAAGTGGCCGTCGCCATGCTCGTGCAACTGCAGTCCGATCCGGATGCCGTCAGGATTCTCGTCGAGGGGGCGATCCGCAGCCATCCCTTCCTGCCGTCCGCCACGGCATCGAGGCTGCGGGAAGTCGCCGTGCACTGGCCGCGGCAAGTGTGCTTGAAGCTGCGCGAGGGCGGCCGCGATTGCATGGAGATTGCTCCGGTGCGCGCGTCGATCCCGGAAGTGCGGCCGCGAAAGACAGCCGACCGGCTCGCGTTTGCAGCGCGGGCGCTGTTGCGCTGCGCACGCTATCAGCTGCAGCAGCTGCTGCAGCACGACCACTGGAACGTCGGCGTCCTCGACGCGCCAATCGCCTCGCTGCTTCAGCCGCGTCCGATACCCGAGCCGCGCTGGCTCAAGGCGCCGAGGCGGCGTGAGTTCTACGCGGATCCCTTCGCCATCGTCCGCGGCGGCCGGCACACTCTATTCTGCGAGCACGTCGACTATCGGACCGGCCGCGGCAGCATCGTAGCCTTCGATGCCGATATGCCGGACCGGGAGCAACCCGTCGATATCGGGCCCTCCGTGCACCGCTCCTATCCCTACCTCCTCGAGCACGAGGGCCGGCTCTACTGCATACCGGAGACTTCCGAGGCGAACGAGGTCGCGCTCTACGAAGTGGAGCGCTTCCCCGATCGCTGGAGACGCATTGCGATCCTCATCCATGGACCCTCGCTCATCGATGTCACGCCCTTCCGCTACCAGGACCGGTGGTGGCTCACGGCGAGCCTTCCGGCGAGCCGCGGCGCAAACTGCGAGCTGCACGTCTACTTCGCCGACGCGCTTGCAGGCCCCTGGCGCCCGCATCCCGCCAATCCCGTCAAAGTGGACCTGCGCTCCGCTCGGCCGGGCGGCACACCGTTCTGGAAGGATGGCTCGCTTTATCGTCCGGCTCAGGACTGCACGGGACGCTATGGCCGCCGAGTCGTGATCAATCGGATCGTGACGCTGACGGAGCGTGTGTTCGAGGAGGAATACGCGGCAACCGTGGAGCCCCCGACATCCGGACGCTTCACCGGCGGCCTGCACACGGTATCGGCCTGCGGCGAAATCACCGTCATCGACGCGAAGCGGCACATCTTCGTGCCCCACCAGACCCTGCGCGTGCTGGCTTTCGGATTCAGAAAGCGGTTCACCGGACGACCTGCCCTCTAGCCGCACGGCTCGGAGGCCATCCCTGCTGTAGCCCGACTGGGTTCCCGCGTCCTGCCCCTGCGGTCTGCCGCCCGGGGGCATCGTTGGCCGCACCCCGTGGCGCCTGCTGTGGCAGAATCCTCCCGCCCGATTATGTCACCGGGCCGTGCGGCTCGATCGGGTGCGGGGGGTTCAGCACATGCCGGCTGTTTGGCTCGGCCTGCCGATCATTGCAGCGCTCGCGATCGTGATCTGGCTGCTGACCCGACGCGACCGGCGAGCCGGCGATCTCGGGTCCGCCGCGGCTGCCGCGTCGCCCGCGCCCGATCCTTCGCGCGTCGAGACGCCGCTGAAAGCCGCGCCGGAGAGCCCGCACGGCGGGGCGTTGACCGCTGCCGAGATATTCAACAAGCTGGACGAGCTGGCGTTCAACGTAGCGTCGCTTGCGCCGCCCGCCCCCGCAGCCTACGACGCGATCGCCCCAGGTGTGCGCGCGGTCCTCGAGACAGCCGCGACCGAGCTGCGTCATGCGCCGCGCCGCCCGCTCTTGCTCCCGCAGCTGCTCCGCGCCATGCGCAACGACGACGTGTCGAGGCGCGATCTCGCCAAGATCATTGCGCGCGATCCGGCTCTTGCGGGAGATTTGCTCAAGTTGGCCAACACCGCCTTCTACCGCGTCAGCGAGCGGCCGGTGGAAAGCATCGACCGTGCCGTGGCGCTGCTCGGCATGGACGGCATACGGTCCCTCGTTGCGACCGCGCTGGTGCAGCCGGTGTTCCATCTGACAAAGCAGGAGTTTCCGCGCTTTCCGGAAGTGGTCTGGGAGCACACCTACCGCGCGGCCACGGCGGCCGAGGCGCATGCAGCCATTGTGGAGGATACCGATCCGTTTGCCGCCCAGCTGCTCGGACTCACGATGGGTCTCGGCGAGATCGTCGTCTTTCGTGTCGTGCTCGAGCAGTACGCAGCGCGGCCTGGCAGCCGGCCCGACCCGGCGGTGATCGCCGCGCTGCTCGATGCGCACGGGGCTGCCGTCGCGCGCCGTATCGCCGCGAGCTGGGAGCTGTCCGAGCGCATTCTCACTGCGCTGGAAGACCAGATCCCGTCGGCGCACGTGCGCGAGCGCACATCGCTCGGGAGGTCGCTCTACTTCGGGCGGTTGATCGGCGCGCTCGCCGTGCTGCAGCTCGGCAAGCGCGTTGACAACGAGGTGGCGAAGGCCTCGATGCTCGCAAGCGGTGCCACGGGGTTCCAGTTCGAGCGTATCTGGGCCCGCCTCACCGGGAACGTCGCCGCGGGCGCGGCAGAGCGGCGATCCGATCCGCAACGCTCGTGGCGGGACTCCGGACGGCCTGGGCGCTGATTTCGCTGTCTCGCACCCTTCAGGCCTGGGTGGTGCTCCTCGGGTAGGCCCTTCGCGAGTCCGCGGTGCGGTTGCCTTGCACCGCGTGACGCATGCGCTGCAGCTTGTCATCCGAAATTCGGGACATACGTTCAAGAGACCATGAGGATAGTCTTCATGAACGCTCGTTCGGGTTCTGCCAGAGTAGGGCAGGAAACGGAGTCATTATGAGCAGCAAGTTAGTCCGGTTTGCAAAGGTGCTCGGCATCCTCGCCGCAACGGCGGCGCTGGCCTCGCCGGCCCTGGTCAATGCCGAGCCACATGGCTTCGGCGGAGGCGGCCATGTTGCCCATTTCGCGGCGGGTGGCGGCCATGCCGATCGTGTTGCGGCCGGCGTCGACCGTGCTTCTGCGGGCCGGGCCTACGCCGGGCATGCCTACGCCGGTCGCGGCTATTCAGCACGTGCGTACGCCGGGCCGCGGGTTGGATACTCCGCGGGCGTCCGTGCGTGGGGTGGCCGCGGCTATGGCTACGCCGGCGGGCGGTCATGGGGATACCGGGCCCCCTGGGGTGGCGGCTGGTGGAATGGCTACTACTGGCCGGCGGCTTATTACGGGTGGTCGTATCCCTGGTTTCTCGCGGCGCTGCCCCTGGGTTATGCGACGTACTGGTGGGGAAGTGTCCCGTACTACTACGTCGACAACGTCTACTATGTTTATAGTCCTGCGGATAACGGCTACGTCGTGAGCGATCCGCCGCCGGTCGCGGGCGAGAATACGCTGCCTCCTGCCCCGGATGGAGCCGATGACGCCAGTCCTCCACCGGCCGGCGCGGCTCCTGCGGCCCCTCCGGCGAGTGGCTCGCCCGACGACATCTATATGTACCCGGCGAACGGCCAGACTACACAGCAGCAGGCGACGGACCGCTACGAGTGCCACAAGTGGGCTCAGCAGCAGACTGGCTTCGACCCCACTCAGTCGGCGCCACAGTCCTCGGGTGACGCCTACAACTACCACCGAGCCATGGTGGCTTGCCTGCAGGGCCGCGGGTACAGCGTCAACTAGCGCTTTCGCCCTTAACGCTTTTCACCCTCGCACATTCACGATGTATCGCGATGACCGCCGTCCGGCGGTCATCGCCAGTTTGCGCGGACGTAGTCTGTCCGGACGTGTCTGTCCGGACGTTGCCGGCTCGGGGCGGCCACTCGTAGAATGAGCCTGCGCGGCGGGTGTAGTTCAATGGCAGAACTGCAGCTTCCCAAGCTGCTAACGTGGGTTCGATTCCCATCACCCGCTCCAGTTCGCATCGGCGCAAAATCCCATGGCAAATGGGGCTATTTCGGCTCGATTCATCCCACATTCCGCACATCTCCGACGGCATTTCCGGGCAATT
>JASHTA010000156.1 GCA_030040795.1 Gammaproteobacteria bacterium
AACCAGCGTCGAGAAAACCATGATCGCGAACGCGGCGGTGACAGCCACGTCCGAGACGCCGAAGAATCCGAAGCGGAACGCGTTCACCATGTAGAGGATCGGGTTCACGAACGAGACGGCCTTCGCCCACTCGGGCAGGATCTGCACCGAGTAGAACACGCCGCCGAAGTACGTGAGCGGCGTCAGCACGAACGTCGGAAACCAGTTGATCTGATCGAAGTTCCTCGCGACGAGTGCGTTGATGAAACCGCCGAGGGAGAACACCGCGGAGGTGAGCGTGACGGCGGCGGCGACGATCAGCGCATGCTCGACGTGCAGATGCGCAAAGAAGAGCGCGATGGCCGTCACCACGAGCCCGACCAGCAGCCCGCGCACCAGCCCGCCCGCGACGTACCCCAGCACGATGAGCCAATCGGGGAGCGGCGAGACCAGCATCTCCTCGACGTGCTTGCCGAATTTCGCGCCGAAGAACGAGGAGACGACGTTCGCGAACGAGTTCTGGATCACCGCCTGCATGATGAGGCCCGGCGCGAGGAACTGCAGGTAGGTGAACCCTCCCATCTGCCCGACACGCCGGCCGATGAGGCTGCCGAAGATCACGAAGTAGAGCGTCGCGTTCACGGCGGAGGGCACGAGCGTCTGGCCCCAGATCCGGATGATCCGCCCGTACTCCCGGATGACGATGGTCTGAAAGCCGATCCAGTGAACGAGACCGAGACCGACTGGCGGCGGGGGCTGCGTGTCCGCGGCAATGTCGTTCATGGGAGCGCTCCGCTCACTGATGGCTTCCGCGCCGCCTGAGCGGCGTCACGCCGGTTCCGGAGGCCGGCCGGGGCTCGAGGCGCTTGTCGCGCTCGGCGGGGTCGTCCTGCGCAGCGCCCGCGCGCTTCTCGACGAGACGCATGAAGATCTCCTCGAGGCGATTGACCTTGTTGCGCATGCTGAGCACCTCGATCCCGAGAGCGGACAGGCGCATGAAGATCTCGTTGAGGCTCTGCTCCTTGGAGACCTCGACCTCGAGCGTATGGCCGTCCACGAGCGTCGTCGCATGGCCCGCGAGCTGCGGTGCCTCGGCGATGGCGTTGCGCAGGTTGAGCACGAACACCTCCGTGTGCAGCCTGCGCAGCAAGCTGCTCATCTGGTCGCGCTCGACGATGTGTCCGCCGTCGATGATCGCGATGTTGCGGCAGAGCGTCTCGGCTTCCTCGAGGTAGTGCGTCGTGAGGATGATCGTCGTCCCGCGCGTGTTGATCTCCCGCAGGAAATCCCACATCGAGCGGCGCACCTCGATGTCCACGCCGGCCGTCGGCTCGTCGAGAATGAGCAGCCGCGGCTCGTGCATCAGCGCTCGCGCGATCATCAGCCGCCGCTTCATGCCGCCCGAGAGCGCTCGGGCCATCTTGTCGCGCTTGTCCCAGAGCTGTAGCTGCTTCAAGTACTTCTCGGCCCGGATGCGCGCGATCCGCCGCGGGATTCCATAGAAGCCCGCCTGATTGACGACGATGGTCTCGGGCGACTCGAATTGGTTGAAGTTCAGCTCCTGCGGCACGACGCCGATGCAGGACTTGGCCGCTTCGATGTGGCGGTCGATGTCGTAGCCGAAGACACTCAAGCTGCCGCTCGTCTTGTTGACGAGCGAGGTCGTGATCCCGATCAGGGTCGTCTTGCCGGCGCCGTTCGGACCGAGCAGCGCGAAGAAGTCGCCTTCCTCAACGTCGAGGTCGACGCCCTTCAGGGCCTGGACGCCGTTGGTGTATGTCTTGGTGAGTCCGCGAACCGAGAGCGCGTGCATGAGAAGCCGAGAGTAGAGCGGCTCGCAAGGTTAGCACACGCCTCTCCTCCCACCCCACTCCACGCCGGCTCAGCCCGGCTCAGCGCTTGGGATGCAGAGGATCGCTCGCGCCGAGCCGCGGATCCTTGAGACCAACGCTCCGCGGCGGGCCGCCACCGACGCTCCGCGCCGGGCCGCCTGGCTGGGGTCGCGCGGGGTCTCGGCCGAGACCCTGCGGGCCGAATCCCGGCGGCGCGATTCGCCCGGGAGCCGTTCCCCGAGGGTCGGGCGACCGCGGGTCAGGCGACCGGGTCACCGAAGCGGAAGACGCGGCCGCCGCGGGTGGCGCGGGAGCACGCGAGGGAGCCACGGGCGCTCGAGCGCCGATGACAGTCCCAGCCGCGGCGGGCGAGGGGGTCGCGCGCGCAGCGGCACCTGCGGTGGCGACGCCCGCGGAGGTGATCGCGCCTGCGGGGGTGGTCGCGCCTGCCGTGGCAACGCCTGCTGTTGCCGTGGCGGCAGCAGCGAGCGGCTGCGGTGCCGGGACCCCTGGGGCCGGGGCCGACTTCGGCGCCTCGGCGGGCTTGCTCACTTCAACGGATCTGCTCGACTCCGCAGGCTTGAACACCTCGACGGCGAGGCTGAAGGTCCGTTCCTCCGCGGGCTGGAGCGCACCGACGCCAACGACCTGGCGGGAGATCTCCTCGCCGCGCCCATTGCGGATGGCGAGCACGATCGAATACTCCCATGCGGCCCCATCCGCGGTGTGGCGGAGGATGCCATCGACGCGCAGCGGCGTGTCCGATGTCTGCGCGCGCTGACTCGACGAGGAGTCGAATCGCAGGTGGTGGTGGCAGCCCGGACAGACGGTCGCGCTGTCGAGGATCGTGGCCTTGCAGTGAGGGCAGCTGCGCGTTCTTCCGGGCGCCACGAAGCGTCCGGTGCTCATGAAACGAGGTCGACCTTGCCTCCGAAGGACTTCGTGGACTTCTCCTCCCAGCCGAACTCCACTTGGCCGCGCATGCGCGAGCCTGCGGCGACCGTCAGCGAAGCCGCCTTCACATCGCCGGCGACGAGACCCGTCTCGAGCAGCTCCACTCGGGCGGCGGCGTCGATGTTGCCGTGAAGCTCGCCACCGACGGTGACTGTGTTGGCACGGACCTGGCCCGTGAGCCGTGCGCCGGCCTCGATCGTGAGATTGCCCTGTACGTGCACGTCGCCTTTGAAGGAGCCCGCGATGCGAACGTGGCCGCTGCCTTCAATCTTGCCTTCGATCGTGAGGTCTGCCGCGATGAGGGACTCCCGCGCTTCGGTCCGCTCCCGCGGCCGGCTGCGGGGAACCTCCGTGCTCATCGGAGTGACGGCAGCGACGCTCGGAGTGGGGGGCTCCTTGGCGGGAGGGGGAGGCATGGCCGGGGCGGCCGGTTCTTTCCAAAGCGCCATGATTCGTATCCTCTTTGCAGTTTCGGTTCAGCCCGAGTCGCGCGAGCGACGGAAGGTGCGTTATACCGGGAATGCTGCCCTGCGAGACAGACGTCGCGTTGCGGAGACAGTCGGATCTTTGGGATGTTACTCCTCCCCGTGGGCGCCCGACCCTGCCCCGACCCTGGCCCGCGACGATTATTTCACATATTCCACCGGGCTGTCCCCCGCTCGAGCCTCCGCGGCGAGCAGCTGCAACCCTCTGATCCTGAAGCGCTCCATGGCGGACGGCTCGCCCCCGTTCGCTGCAATCAGCAGCTCGCGCCACACCTCGACCCGGTCGGCCCATCGGGGCCTGATGAGGTGAGGCTCGCTCTCCGCGATCTGCATCATCTGCCTGAGCGTGCACGCCGCGATGGCCTCGGCGCAGCGGGCCGACATCCCGAGAAACAGCCGTGCCGCCGCACTCTCGCTGCGTACCAGGTGCCAGACGTACGCAAGGACGAGGCGAGTCACGGCGATGGTGCGCGGCACCGTGAAGAATGCCCCGGAGACCCCCGGCCACTCTCGATCACGAACGCCCCGCTCCCGCAGCCACGGCGGCCCGCACGCTCGGGTAAAGCCCGCGTCCGCCAGCAAGAACGGGCATCTTGCGGCCCGCCGGCATGCGACGGTCTCGAGCCCGATCCACAGCGCCTCGAGCCGCACGAGCAGAGTGGGGCGGAACCGGGCGCTGGAGGAGGCCGCCTGATCGGCCAGCAGTTCCAGGCACTGCTCGTTGAGCTCGGCCAGTGCATCGAGCGCCTCGGCATGCAGCCACGACTGAGAGGACCAAGCCCCTCCGCGGACGTCCGCCCAGCTCGCAATCGTCATGGGTTCGGCCATCGAATTCCTCCCCATTCGCACGATTTATTGCGCCGGCACCCCGATGCGCGGCGGCCGTCAATTTGATAGTTTTATAACAAATTACTTGGGCGGAATTCTTGGTGAGTTTGCCCCGAAATACAAGACGGCAGGCTGCGATCGGGCGGCGAGCGCCCGGCTGGAGGCTCCGATGCGCATTTCCGACGACCGCTACAGCCGCGACCGGCTGCGACTCGATCTCGCGCTGCGGTTCATTCAGCATGAGGCCCGGACCCGCACCATCCGCTCGTGGACCGGTCTCACCGAGGATCGTATCCGCAAGCTCTACAGAAGCTACTTCGACCGGACCGGGGCCGCCGCCGTGCCGCGGCCGCGCGGACGGTCGCCGCAGCAGGCGTCGTTCTTCACGCGATCGCCGCGACTCAAACAGGAGGCCGCACTCCTTGCGAGCCTGTGCTCGCTGCTCGGCGCCTTTCCGCCGAGGCGACTGCCGCGCACCGGCCTCGCCCATCCGGGCTTCGGCTTCGCGCAGGGCCTCGCGCTCTGCGAGGCGTACGAGGCTTACCGCATGCTGATCTCCGCGGCGCACATCAGTTTCGAGCACCTGATCTATCTCTTCTCCGCCCTCAACCGAGGAGACGAGCTGCGCCTCGCGAACTGCGCAGGGTGCGGCGCGTTGCTCGTCGTCGAGCGCATGGCGCTCCGCGAGCCGCGCTGCTTGCAGTGCGGGAGCCTGGACGAGTAGGAGCGGGCTCGTCGATCACCGCGACGCCGCTCGCATCGCGGCGTCGCGCAAGCGGAATGAGCACCATCTGGGTATCGCGGTCGTAGGGAAGTCCGGACCCGGATGAATCGGGACACGTTGGTGTACGGGCGGGGCGAAGGAATGCTGATGCGCCGTTGAATCGCAGCCGGTCCATCGGCACGTCAGGTCATCGAGCACCTCGCTTGCAACCAGGGTACCGGTCACGCCGCGCGCGACAAGCGCCGCGGGGCATTGAAGGCATCGACGGGTGAGGCGTTCACGGGCCCGGGGGCTGCCAGTTCTGGATCAGCCTGATTGGCGCGGTGGATTGGTTCTCATCGAGCACCGAGTTGATCAGGAATCGGCCGTCGCGGGCCACGGCGTATTGGAAGAATTGCTGACGCTCCACTCCACCTCCGTTGATCTTCGTCGGAAATAGCAGCACCGGCGTGCCCGGTGCGACGGTCGCGCCCGTCACCGTGATCAACACCGCCATCATCCGGCCCTGCGGGTCGAGGTAATACAGCTCCCTTCCATCGGGACTCCAGCGGGGTTGGATACCCCCGGCGGTGGAGATCTGCCACTGCCCCCCGGCCGGGTTCCCCGCCTCACCCGGCGGGGTGAACGGGCGGATGTAGATCTCATCGCGACCCGATTCGTTCGACTCGTACGCCACGAACCGGCCGTCGGGCGAGAACTGCCCATCGCGTTCATCGAACGGCGTCTTCAGGAATACCCACGGCTTCTGATCCCCCGTCATCGGCCGCACCCACAGGTCGGCTTGCGTCTGCGGATCGATGCTGAAATAGAGCAGAAACCGCCCATCCCTGGACCAGTCGGACGGTACCTTAATCTGCGGGGAGGCCACGAGCAGCGCCGCGGTGCCCGAGCCATCCACGGACTGCCGATAAAGGTCGTATGTTCCGCTTCGAGAAGAAGTAAACACGATCGAGCGGCCATCCGACGACCAGACCGGGAATGAATCATCGGCCGCGAACGTCAGGCGGCTCGTGCGGGTGCCGTCGAGCAGCCAGATATTCGTGTTCCCCTGCACCGTGCGGGTCACCACGGCCCGTTGCCCGTCGGGC
>JASHTA010000157.1 GCA_030040795.1 Gammaproteobacteria bacterium
TCGACCACCGACATGACGCGCTCGCGCGTCTCGGCGCGCAGCAGTTCCGGCCGGGACAGGGCACGCGAAACCGTCGCTACCGACATCCCGAGCTCGTGAGCGACATCCTTGATGGTCGTCACCCTGTGCGGTGCGGACGCAGTGTGTTTTTTCATGGATCGAGATTAAGCGTGCCGCGCTTCCGCGCCAAGCCTCGATCGCGAGCGCCGAAAGCGGCATCGGTCTGATGATATCGATTGCAAGATCTAACGCCGGCCGGCACCGGAGCCGATTCGCACGACCGCGGGCGCTCGAACAGCGGGCCCCCGTCCGATGGACCTTCAAGCCGGCTTTTATAAGGCGTTCGGCGTCGCGGGTGCACGCGGGCCGCACGCGTTGACATTGAGCATCGGACGAAATAGCATGATAAAAAGATGAAAACGATTACTTAGTTTCCGCTTCGTCGAGTCTCGAAACCCGGAACCTCGAGGTCCGGGGCCGCAAGATCGCGGGACAAGTCGCGAGTTTCACGGCCGTGCCGCCCCGTGCGGGCAGGCCGCATCGATCTCAGGGGGATCGCATGTGCAAATCAGGCAAGCTGCAAAGAGCGGGGGCGTTGCTTGGGATGTTCGTGCTGGCAGCGGGGAGTGCGCTGGCTCAGAACGCGACGCAGGGCGCGTCGCAGACCGCGACGGCGGGCGCAGCTTCGGCGCAGGACGCATCCGGGCCCACCAATGGCCCAAACGCCGATCAGTCTTCCGGGCAGCTTCAGGAAGTGGTCATCACGGCCACGGGCACGAATATCGCCGGAATCACGCCCGTCGGCTCGGAGTCGCTGCAGATCGATCGAAGCGACATCCTGCAATCGGGCCTGACGGACCTGAACAGTGTCTTGCAGCAATTGCCGCAGGTCGCCGAAGTGGCTCCGGCAGGCGTCGTGAACTACCGCGAGGGCGGCACGGTCGCTTACGGCGGCGATCTCACGCAGGGCAATTCGGTCAACTTGCGCGGCTTGGGACCGCAGGCGACGCTGGTTCTCGTTGACGGGCATCGCGTAACGCCGACCGGCACGGCGGGCGTGTTCACGGACGCCAATCAGCTTCCGATCTCCGCGATCGGCAACATCGAGATCGTGGAGGATGGCAACTCGGCGATCTACGGCTCGGATGCCGTGGGTGGCGTCGTCAACTACGAGATCCGAAAGGACCTGAATGGTCTCGAGGTCTCGCCCCGCGAGACATGGACCGACGGCTATGACGAGGATGGCGTCTCGCTGACGGGCGGACATACCTGGGACAGCCTCGGCCCGCTCGCCGGTGGAAACTTCATGGTGAGTTTCGATTACGATCATCGCGACGCGATGCCGAATGCCGCAAGTCCATATCTGCAGAGCAATCTTACGGCGTTCGGCGGGGTCAACAACCTCGTTCGCGGCAGCAGCGTCACGACGGGAGCGGTCAACGGCGGTGTCGGACCGGGCCAGCCGGGCGCGACGGCGAACTACGACGGAGGAGGGCCGATCGCTCTGCCCGGAAATCTCGGCAACGTCGGTTGGTGCGACAACTATTTGGCCATTGCAGCGACCTGTACCAGCTCGACCTATCTCTACCGGGGTCTGCCGAGTAACCCGACAGGCGCCACGCCGACCTATTCGCAGACTCTGGCGCAGCCTGGCCTCTCCGACGATCCGTGGCTGCAGGGGGACTACCTCGGGCGGATGTGGCGCTATCAGGTGGCCGCCTTCTACAACCAGGACATCAATTCACTCCTCAGCATCTTCTTCGAGGGCTTCTGGACCAAGCGCGACACCTGGACGGCGCAGTCTCAATACAGCAGCGATTTGACCCCCGTCGTGACCGTGAATCCCGGCAGCCCGTACTACATCGCGCCGCCGGCACCCGCCGGCGGACCGATGACCGTCGACTTGTCGCCGGCTGCCCTGGGGATCCCGCTCTATTACACGGACAATCCGGACACCAACTGGACGGCCATCACCGGAGGGACGGCGAAGCTCGGGGACGGCTGGCTTGCGGATCTATCCGTCACGGTCGGCCGGGACCGCACGTGCGGCATTTGCGAGATCGGAGACAACCTCGACTCCGGAGCGCTTCAGTACGCGGTTGACGAGGGGGAGATCAACCCCCTCAGCAGCGCGCCGCTCACGCCGGAGCAGCTCGCGCTCATCATGGGCACCAACATCCAGCTGAGCGAGATGGGCATCGAGGACTAAGTGCTGAAGTTCAACGGGCCGGTGCTCGACCTGCCGGGCGGCCCCCTCAAGGCGGCCATCGGCGGGGAGTTCCAGCACAACACGGAGAACATTGCGAACGGCGCCAACCGTACGGACGAGCCGGCGGACGGCATCGACGAGAGCTCCGCTCTGCCTCCCGTCGGCTACGAGGGGATCGGCTGCTACGCCCCGCTTCCCTGTCCGCCTCGCACCGAGCCCAACCAGTTCGCCTGGGACAACCTCAACGGCGCTTCGCGGCGAATCTCCTCCGCGTTCACCGAGTTCTTCGTGCCGATCGTCGGAGATGGCAACTCAATCCCGATGGTGAAGTCGCTGACGCTCGACGCGGCCGAACGGTACGACGAGTATTCGGATTTCGGCGGCACGACGAACCCGAAGCTCAGCCTCACCTGGGCCGTCGATCGGGACGTATCGTTTCGCGGCTCATGGGGCACGTCCTTCATCGCCCCTTCGCTTACGGACATCAATCCGTTCGTGTTCTCGGTCAAGGCCTACGTTCCGGACTTTCCGAACCTCACGGGCATCACGAGCATCCCCGGGATCCCCGTCGCGCCGGGCGTGAGCCTCACCAATGTGGCGTTCCTCCTGGGCGACAATCCCAATCTTCAGCCGGAGCATGCAAACACGTACTCGGTCGGCATGGACCTCACGCCGCACTGGGTGAAGCATCTGAAGATCTCGACCACGTACTACAACATCCACTACACCAACGAGATCTTCAGCCCGCCGCTGTTCCCGAACGTGCTGCTCAGCCCCTCGTTCTACAGCCTGTACTCCGCGTACGTTCATCCCGTTCACAATCCCACGGACTGCAGCGCGACGCACCCGGACTACGATCCGGCGCTCGAGCCGTTCATCAATGCCGTCGGCATCTACGGCATCGTGACACCCGCGGAGCTCTGCAGCACCAACGTCTGGATCGACGAGCGCGATACCAACATCGGCTCGCTGTCGGAGGGCGGTTTCGACTTCAACGTGAGCTACAACTTCGACACGCCCATCGGCACGTGGATGCTCGGGGCGAATGCCACCCGGGTGGTGACCGAGAGACTCGCGCAGGTCTCAACGGAGGCCGAGACGAGCATTCTCGGCTCGCTCGCGAGCGAGGGCTTGGTTCCGTGGCGCAGCCGCGCGAGCCTCGGCTGGAGCAAAGGGCCCCTCAATGCCGTCCTGTTCATGAACTACACGGGCGACTACCGCAACGACACTCCGCTCGAGGGACAGCCTTGGACGCAGATCCCATCCTGGATCACGTGGGATTTGAATCTGGGCTTCAACTTCAACGCGCTCTCGAACCCCGGGATGTTCCAGAACGCTTCCGTCTCGCTCAGCTTCCAGAACCTCTTTGCGCGCAATCCGCCGCTCGTGCTCACGGCGGCCGGCGCGGCTTTCGACGCCAACAACGCGAACATCTACGGGCGGATCATCACGCTGCAGCTCACGAAGAAATTCTGGTAGGGCTGTGATGGCGGCAGGCCCTGCGGCCGGCTCAGAACAGACCCGGTTTGCGGCCCTTTGCGAGAAACTCCCTCACGGCGCGCAGCTTGCGCGCCGGCAGGAGCGGCCGCGGATGCGGCGCATCGCCGAGCTGCATGATCCGCGGATCGCCGGCACGCATCGGCGGCCATCGCGGCAGACCGGGTGCGTTCGGATCGCCGGTCTCAATGAAGCTCACCCAGCGGTTCGACATCTCGCGTGCGACGCGCCGGTCGCGATCGGTGAAGCCGCGTTCCGGGGCCGCGCCGAGCGTACCGAAGATGTAAGGAATCTCCGAGGAATGAAACACGCGATAGCGGGCGGACTGCGGTCCGGGCTCGATGTGCTCGTAGAGATATCCATAAGCGGGCCGCCGGCTCTGCGACAGGCGCCGGCGCGCCCACGAGTAGAGGGAAGCGAGTCCGCGATCCCGCAGGATCTGCCGAACCGCCCGAGCGCGCCCGGCGTCGGTGCTGGCCGGATAGAGCTTTGCGAAGAGGGGCGCCAAGGCGCCGTAGGTCTGGCGAAGCAGCGTCTGAAGTGCGGTCTGACTCGCGGTGCCGAACGCCGTGGAGAACGCGCTGTCTTCATCGGCGTTCATGCCGATCAAGATGGGTGTGTCGTTGAGCGGGCTCGCGATCCCCGCAGTCTCGGGCGATTTTGGCAGGAGCACGCCGTCCTCGATGGGCGCGAACGGTGGGGCAGAGCGCGCAGGGCCGGCCATCAACTGCGCTGGAGTGAGAGCGCGCAGCGCCTCGAGCGAGGTGACGCCCCGGGAGCGCGCGAAGGCCTCGCCGGCGCGCTCGGCCTGGGCAAGGGACACTGCGGGCGCAACATTCGGCAATCCGCTCTCCGCGATGGCCCGCGCGAAGAGCCCGGATGCGAGTGGAGAGGCGATCAAATCGTGTACGGCGACCGCTCCGGCGGACTGTCCGGCGAGGGTGATCGCCGCCGGATCGCCACCGAATGCCTGCACGTTCCGATGCAGCCACCGCAAGGCGGCGATCAGATCCTGCAGTCCATAATTGCCCGGTGGCGCACCGTGCGCTTCGTGCGTAAGCGCGGGGTACGCTAGAAATCCGAGCGCTCCGAGCCGGTAATTGACGGTGACCACGACGATTCCGCGCGAGGCGAGCGCCGAGCCGTCGTAGATCGGAACGGACCCCGAGCCTTGAGTGAAGCCGCCGCCGTGGATCCAGAAGAGCACCGGAAGGCGTGCGCCGCGCCGAGCGGGCGTCCACACGTTCAGGAACAAACAGTCCTCGCTCACCGGTCCTTGCACGACATATTCGTGAGTCCAGGGACCAAAGCCCTGCGGTGTGACCGCTTGCCAGCAACTCGCCCCGAAGTGATCGGCCGAACGGGTGCCGCTCCAGCTCGCAGGCGGTTGTGGCGATCGCCAGCGGTCGGGGCCGATGGGCGGAGCGGCATAAGGAATGCCGAGGAATCTGTCCACGCCCCGCCGCGTGACCCCGGCCAGCAGCCCCGTCGATACTCGCACGATCGGCGTCGGCTCCACTCCAATGCCGGCGCCCGTTCTGGCGCCAGTGCCGGTTCCGGCGTCAGCGCTGGTTCCGGCGCTCGAGGTGGCGGGGAGCGCCATCGCGAACCAGGCGATGCTGATACCGGCAAGCACGCCGGTAGCGACGCGCACGCGGGCGCAAACGTGCCGTCTGCGAAGGCTCGCGGAGAAGGATAGAGTGGGAGCGGATACGGCCATCGGCTCTTCATCCTTGCGGCAGGCGCGGCGCGCGCGGAATCGAGATATTATGCAAACGATTGCACCCGGACTGAAAGCGCGATCGAGCATGAAGACACTCACGACCCTCCCGCTCAGGGCGGCGATCCTTGCCTGCGCGACGCTGGCGGGCGCGACGCTGGCAGGCGCGAAGGCTGCGGCCGCAGGCTCGTCTGCACAGGCTTCCTCTGCGCCCGCGCTGCGGGAGAGCGCACCCGAGCGTTGTAATGCGATCGCCGCCGCGATGCGGGGGCACTGGCCGGACGGCACCACCCGTATCCTCGCCGCGGCCTGGCGCGCGGACGGCTGGCGAGTGATGACGCGGACGGGACCCGTGACCCTGCCGGGGCACTGCGAGATCACGGCGGCACTGCACGAGCGCATCGGCCGGTACGGACAGCATTACGCCATTCGCTTCCATCTGCGCTTGCCGCGGCGCTGGAACGATCGGTTCTTCTTCGAGGGCGGCGGCGGCAGCGAGGGCGACCTCGGCGATGCGCTGGGCACGATCGCGGTCGGCATCGCGGGAGTCCCGCCTGCGGTCGATGACGGCTATGCCGTCGTCTCGGAAGACTCCGGCCACGACAATGCAGTCAACACAGATGTGAACCGCGGCGGTGCAGTCGCGTTCGGTCTCGATCCGCAAGCGCGCGCCGACTACGGCGGCGCATCGCTCGAGCCCGTAGCGGAAGCGGCAAAGGCTGTCCTCCGAATTTTCTACGGCCGCGCCCCGAGCCGATCGTACTTCGTGGGTTGCTCGAAGGGTGGACAGGAAGGCATGGTGTTCGCCCAGCGTGACCCGAAGGAGTTCGACGGCATCGTCGCCGGGGCGCCAGGGTTCTCGCTTCCGCGTGCGGCCGTCGCGGAGGCTTGGGACACGCAGGCGTTCGCAAGCCTTCTTCGCCCTTCCAATGAGGGACACCTCGATCCGCGGGGCCTACCTGGGACGTTCTCGAGGGCGCAGTTCGCTCTCGTTCGCGAGGCGATTCTCGCCGCGTGCGATGCGGACGACGGCGTGCGCGACGGCATCACCGCCGATTTCGAAGCCTGCGCATGGTCGCGCGTGCGGCCGCAGCTCGAGAGCAAACGCTGCCCGGCGCAGGCCGCGGGCGCTTGCTTGAGCGAGGCGCAGATCGACGTGCTCGCTCGAGTCTACGGCGGCCCGAAGAACGGTGCCGGCCAGGCGCTCTATGCCAGTTGGCCGCTCGACGCCGGTGCCGGCAGCGACGCCTGGCGCATCTGGAAGATCGGTCCTGCGGCGGGCGGTTTCCCCGGAATCAATGTCGCGCTGGGTGCGCCCGCGCTCGCGGAGATCTTCACCACGCCGCCGACCGTCCTGCCGGCCGATCCGCAGTCCGCGCTCGATTATGTACTGCGGTTCAATTTCGACCGCGATGCGCCGAAGATCTACGCGACCGGCGGCGCCTTCGATCGTTCGGCCTGGGATCAGATCGCAGCACGCTCGCCGCGGCTCGAGGCCTTTCACGCCCGCGGCGGGAAGATGATCGTGGCGCAGGGCGCCTCGGACCCCGCTTTCTCACTCAACGACACGCTCGCGTGGTATCGCGAGGTGGACCGGCGGAACGGCGGTAAGGCGTCGAGCTTCGTGCGCGTCTTTCCCGTACCCGGCATGGCTCATTGCGCGGGCGGGCCCGCGACCGATGAGTTCAACGTGTTCGCGGCGCTGGTGCGCTGGGTGGAGCAGGGCAAGCCGCCCGATCGAATCCTCGCCAAGGCGGGAGCGGGAACACCGTGGCCGGGACGGACGAGACCGCTCTGTGCGTATCCGAAGATCGCACGGTACTCGGGAACCGGCAGCATCGAGAAGGCGTCGAGCTTCCGCTGCGAATAAGTGCGCCCCGACCCCCTATCGGGCCGGCCGCCTGCGACAGACTCCCGGGTCCTGCGCTTACACCACGAACGGGTCGTTGAGCCGCCGCACGAGCTCTTCTTTCTGCTCGGAGAACTGCGGGGAGACGATGAGCTCGCGGCCCAGCTTGTCGGCGGGCTCATCGACCGTGAAGCCGATCGTGTGCGCGGCCTCGAACAGAGCGCCCGACGGCGTGCGCACGTACACGGACTGGAAGTAGCCCCGATGCTTGCGGTCCGAGCAGTCGGTGAAGCCGAGCCCTTCCACCTCGAACTTCACCCGGTCCTGCACCTCGAGGCTCGGGACGTTGAATGCACAGTGGTGCACCATGCCCTCGCCGTACGACCAGTTGCCCGGCGCCTTGTCCGGCTCGATGAGCATGTCCACCGTCCGGCACGGGCCGCCGTCGTCGACCTGGTAGCGGATGAAGGCGCCGTCCTTGTCGGCCTGGCGATAATTCCAGCCTTCTTGCAGGAAGTAGTCCATGTCGCCGAGCTCCCGCAACGAGACGGTCCAGCTGTGGAACCCGCGAACCGCATATCGTTCCGGCACGTAGGGTGAGCTGAAGGGCTTGCGGGTGTCGCGGTCGTCCTCGACCAGCTCGAAGTTGATCGTGCACGCCGGATGCTGGAGCCGCAGGACCGGCTGGCCGAAGCGCTCGTAGCGCTTGAGGATCGGCACGCGGTGCTTGGTGAGATGCTCGTGCCAGAACTCGAGCGAGCCGGACGGTACGGTGTAGCTGATGAGGGCGATCTGCCCCGTTCCGGCACGCGCCTTGCGTCCGGAACGGCGCCAGGGGAATACGGTCGTGAGATTGCCTGGGCTCCCGACGGCGTCGGAGAAGTAGAGGTGGTAGAAGGGCTCGGCTCCGTCGTAAAGGAGCGTCCGCTTCACCAGATTCATCCCAAGTACCTTGACGAAGAAGTCCACGTCGGCCTGGGCGGTCGATGTGCACAGCGTGATGTGGTGTAGGCCCTGGATTCGGTCTGACATGACGGTTCTCCGCAGGAAAGGGTCATTACCGCATGCCTGGCGCGCAAGGAGCGGTGGCACCCTGCCGTGAGGCTCGATCGAAACACAATAGGATCGGCGGCTTGAGGTGTCAACGTGCCGCGGTATGCTGTCGGCCTTTTGGGAGGAAGATTGGCTCGAGTGGGATTCCTGATCCGCGCGGTCGCTTGCGCAAGCCTGCTCGCGGCGCCGTGCACCAGCGCGCAGAGCGCCAATGCGGCATCGGACCCGCACACGTCAGCGGGTCTCCACACGTCAGCGGCTCCCCACGTGGCAGCGGCTCCCCCGGGCCCGGCGCAACCATCGACTGCCGAAGCGGGTCCGGCAGGTCAGCCCGGCGCACAGTCCCCGACCGACACCCCTCTGCCTCCCCCGCCACTCAAGCCCGACCAGGTCGTCGGGTTGGTCCGGCAGACGATCGATTGGTATCGGACGACTCAGAGCCTCGAGAGCCTGCCCGAGTTCTCGCAAAACGTCGTCGCGCGGGACAACCTGGAGCGATCCGCGCTCGCCGCCGTCCAGCGGGCATTTCGATTCGGCCGTGCGGCGGCGGCCTTGCTGGCCTCCGGCTCGGAGACCGTGGTCAAGGGTCGGGCGCGTCCTCAGGCGGCGCTCGATGAGGAGGTCGTACGCGTCGCAGCCCGGGTCGGCGCATTGCAGTCGCAACTGGCGCGGATCGACGCCTCGCTTGCCCGAGCTCCCGCGCGGGAGCGCGCGGCCCTCGCGGACAAACGGGCCGGTATCAGCGCCGCCCTGAAGCTCGAGCGCGAGGTGCAGAGCACGCTCGAGGACCTGCAGCGATTCGAGACCTCGACACCCGCGCTGCAGCCGCAGGGTGGTCGGGATCTGCTCGGACAGATCGAGGACCTCGAGCGAGCCGTGCCGGAGGCGCAGCAAACGGCGGTCTCGGGCGGCGGTGGAGGCGCGACGCCATCGCCATCGGGCGCCGCTCGAGCGGCAGGCACCCCGGGCCAGCCGGCATCGTCTGCCTCGGCGACGATATCTCGGCCGGAGTCGGCCGGAATCATCACACTCATCGGTGAGTGGTTCAGCCTACAAAGCAACGGCCGTCAGGTTTCGGGCAGCCTCCAGGCGACGGATGCGCTCGCGAAGCAACTCGATGCTCTGCGCGCACCGCTGCTCGCTCAGGCGCGCGACCTCGTCCGCACGGACGTGTCGGGCCTCGACTCGACGAGCACGACCGAGCTCGATGCCGCCCGGCGCACGCTCGAGGAGGCAGCCAACCGCTTCAAGCAGCTCGCAACGCTGCTCCTGCCACTCGGAGAGCAGGACTTCGTCCTGGACGACGCACGGCGCGCGCTCGTGGATTGGCAGGACTCGCTGCACGTCCGTGTTGCGACCATCACGCGTTATCTGCTGACGCATGCCATTCTGCTGATTGCCGCGATCGTCCTGGTGCTC
>JASHTA010000158.1 GCA_030040795.1 Gammaproteobacteria bacterium
CACCGGCAACGGGCCGTGGGATGGCAAGACAGCGTGGGGCGACTCGCTGATCATGCTGGATCCCGGCGCAACGAAGATCCTGGGCAACTGGACAACGACGAACACCGACGAGCTGAACAAGAGGGATCTGGACGTGGGCTCCACGTCCCCCGTGCTGCTGGGCGACGGCTACATCGCCCAAGGCGGGAAGGACGGGACGATCCGGCTCCTCAGCATGAGCGTCATCAAGGGCGCGGCGCCGCACCAGGGCGGCGAGCTGCAGGTCGTGGAGGTGCCCGGCAGGACGCAGCTGCTGTCCGCTTCCGCAACCGCGAAGATCGACGGCACGACGTACCTGTTCGCGTCCACCGGACGCGGCGGCACTACGGCCTGGACCTTTGGCGCGGACCACCGGCTCAAGGAAGCCTGGAAGAGCAAGATCGGCGGCAACTCGCCGTTCTATGCGGGCGGTTTGCTGTACATCTACGATCCCGCGCGAAGGGGCTCCAAATTGCACGTCTTCGACGCGGTGAGCGGCAGTCTGGTTGCCGACCTTGACGCCGGCAGCGGCCACTGGAACAGCGCCATCGTCGTGGACAACCGCATCGCGATGCCCGAAGGCGCGATCAGCGGCTTTGGCTTCGCCGGCGGACGGCGCTTCGGCGCCCCCGGCGCAGCTAGGGCGGCTCCCATTGCACCGCCTGCTCCACCGCAGAGCATCCCGCCCGGAATCGTCGATATCTGGCGCCTACCACAATCGTAACCTTCGGCAGGCGCAATTTCCGTGGTCGTACCCACCGTTGCTCGAGTGCCGGCAACGACACTATTTCGCGCCGCCGCTCAGGGACTGAAAGTAGGCGATGACGTTGTCGCGGTCTTTCTTCACCGGAATAGCCTGCGCCATCGTCGTGCCAGGCACCGTCGCCGCGGGATTCGCCAGAAAGCGATCCAGTGTTTGCAGGTTCCAGACCAGTTTCGAATCCGTGAGCGCCTGGCTGTAATCAAACCGGGGGTCCCCGACTCCCGCGGGCCGTCCGAACAGTCCGACCAGGGACGGGCCTATTTCGCCGCCGCCATCGCCGGGCTGAGCACTGTGACACTGCCTGCACATCTGAGTGAAGTAAGCCTTGCCGGCGGCTGCGTCGCCGGGGCCGGCCGCGTAGGCGGCATCGCCAATCACGAATAAAACCAATGGCACAGCGAACAGACGGATCGACATGAGGTCCCCTTGAAACTCCACCCGCCTCGACGGTTTTATAGCCTGAAATACGGCAGATCTACATACGAATCTTACTCAGCCATCAAACCAAGAGAGTTCCACATGCGAAAGACATTGATGACGGCTGCTGCGGTGCTGGCTCTTGCAGCCATAGGCACCACGACCGTAGCACAGCAATCCGCAGGAAGCCGTGCGGCGCCAGCCGGCCGAATGCGTTGGAAGCTCGTGCCGATGCTGGTCGAGAGCAAGGCATTCGAGGATGGCGGCATCGTGCCGCTGAAGTACTCGTTCTACGGCGCCAACACGCTACCTGACTTCAAGCTGAGTAATCTGCCTGAAACCACGCAGACCGTTGCGATCATCCTTCACGACCTGGATGTGGCTGCGGCATACAATCCGGAGGACAACCTGCACTGGCTGGCCTGGAACATTCCGGCCACCGTTCCCGTCACGCAGATCGAGGAAGGCAAACTGCCGGAGGGCTCGGTGAACGGCCGCAATGGACGCCCCTACATGGGTATGGGCGCGCCGAACGGCCCTCGCTATCACCATTACGTATTCGAGTTCTATGCGCTCAATGCGAAGCTCGACTTGCCCATTACGGCGGGCCGGGCTGAACTGCTCGAGGCGATGAAGGGCAAGGTGGTTGCAAAGGCGGCCTATGTCGGACGCTTCCGCAACGATACAAATGCAGTGCCTCCAAGACGCCGACGCCCGGGCAGCGCGGGTGGTCCCGGCGGCGCATCGCAGCCCCGTCCCGCCGCACAGTAGGCCGTTCGCCGGTGACGGGTCGAGGATGCCGAGCGTACGGTGCGGTACATGGTCGCGCCGTCCGGGCGCGACAAGAAGCTTGCGCGGCCGTATGTCCATCTGATTTTTGGCGCGCGGCAGACGGGGAAGTCCACGCTAATCGAACGCCTTCTACGCGAGTCCGATATTGTCCGCATCGATTTTACTCGCTCGGAGGAGCGGTCGCGATTTCTCGTCGATCCTGACGAGTTGATCCGTCTGTGCCGAGGCCTACCTCGGCGCCGCAAACCCACCTATATTTTCGTGGACGAGGCACAGGCGGTGCCGGCGATTTTTGACGCCGTCCAACACCTCTACGACTCGGATAAGCGCCGCTGGCGATTCGTCCTGTGCGGAAGCTCCGCCCGAAAGCTCCGATCGACCGGTGCGAATCTGCTGCCGGGACGCAGTTTCCTGCATCACTTGTATCCTCTGACGCTCGCGGAGCGACCGCCGGTACCAGCAAACACCGTGCATTCACATTCACCCCTACAATTGCCATGGCCTCGCGGGACTCCACAGGACAACCTATTTCCCCCTGCCGACCTCGAGACGCGCCTGACCTACGGAGAATTACCGGGAGTCGTGACGGCACCGAAGGCCGATCGAGCCCGTATCCTGCGCGCCTACGCATTCGTGCACCTTGAAGAAGAGATGCGCCGCGAGGCCCTGGTCAAAGACTGGGCCGC
>JASHTA010000159.1 GCA_030040795.1 Gammaproteobacteria bacterium
GCGGACTTCGGCGGCGAGGTGGAGCGGGTCCTGTCGATGGTGGACGGCGTGCTGCTGCTCGTGGATGCCGTGGAAGGCCCGATGCCTCAAACGCGCTTCGTCACGCGCAAGGCGCTCGCCCTGGGGCACAAGGCCATCGTCGTCGTCAACAAGATCGACCGCCCGGGTGCGCGGCCCGGATGGGTCGTCGACAAGACTTTCGAGCTGTTCGACCGCCTGGGAGCGAACGATGCGCAGCTCGACTTTCCCGTCATCTACGCCTCAGCGCTGCAAGGGTGGGCCACGACGGAGCCGACGGAGCGGCGCCCGGACATGGCCGCGCTCTTCGAGGCCATCCTGCAGTATGTCCCTTCGCCGGCAACCGATTCGGACGCTCCGTTGCAGCTGCAGGTCTCGACGCTCGATTCCAACAGCTACGTGGGACGCATCGGCATCGGCCGCATTCGGCGCGGCACCTTGAGGGCCGGGCAGACGGTCGCGCTGCGCTTCGGGGAGGAGGATCACGGCACGGCGAAGGTCGGCCAAGTGCTCACTTTCAAGGGCCTCGAGCGCAGGCCCGTCGAGTCGGCGCCCGCCGGAGACATCGTCGCGGTGACCGGCATCGAGGACGTGAACATCGGTCTCACGATCTGCGACCCTCTCGCGCCCGAAGGACTTCCACCGATCAGCGTCGATGAGCCGACGCTCGCCATGACGTTTCAGGTCAACACCTCTCCCATGGCCGGACGCGAGGGCAAGTTCGTGACGAGCCGCCAGCTTCGGGAGCGGCTGTACCGCGAGCTGCAGAGAAACGTGGCTCTGCGCGTGGAGGATACGAGCGAGCCCGATGTGTTCCGCGTCTCGGGGCGCGGCGAGCTGCATCTCACGATCCTGATCGAGAACATGCGCCGAGAAGGCTACGAGCTCGCCGTCGGCAAGCCCCAGGTGCTCATGAGGACCCTCGATGGAGTGCAGCACGAGCCGTACGAGGCACTGACCGTGGACGTCGACGCCGAGCACCAGGGCGCAATCATGGAGGCGCTCGGCCAGAGGCGGGCGGAGCTTGGCGACATGGCCATCGACGACCTGGGCCGCGTGCGCCTCGAGTATCGGGTGCCGGCGCGCGGGCTCATCGGCTTCCAGGGCGAGTTCATGACGCTCACCCGCGGCACCGGACTGATGAGCCACGTGTTCGACGGATTCGCGCCGGTGAAGGGCGACATTCCGGACCGCCGCAACGGCGTGCTGGTGAGCAACGAAGACGGTGAAGCCGTCGCGTATGCGCTGTTCAATCTTCAGGAGCGCGGGCGGCTCTTCGTGAGCCCCGGCGAGAAGCTGTACGAGGGCATGATCATCGGGATTCACAGCCGAGAGAACGACCTCGTCGTCAACCCCATCAAGACCAAGAAGCTCACCAATATCCGCGCCGCCGGCAAGGACGAGGCGATCCTGCTCACACCGCCGATCCCGCTCACCCTGGAGTACGCGGTGGAATTCATCGCGGAGGACGAGCTGGTCGAGGTGACGCCGCGGTCGATCCGCATCCGCAAGCGCTTTCTCACGGAGCAGGAGCGCAGGCGCGCTTCGCGTGCCTACGATCCGGCGCCGGCCACGCTCTGATCGCCCCGCCTGGCGCCTCCGTCCGGCGCGGGCAATCGCGCGGTGGGCGGCAGGCAATCGGCGCGCGGGGCCGAGCTCAATAGGGCTCGGGGAGATCCGGATGATTGCGGAACAGGTCGGGCTGTCCCTTCACCTCGTTGTACGGCCGATAGATCGTCGAGCTCGCCGCGGGCTTCGCCGTGAGCGCTCCGCGCACGCTGCCGTGGTCCTTCGCCTCCGCCCAGCTCACCTCGTAGCGATTGCGGAAGAGGGGCGCGAGGTTCGAGTGCAGGATGCGCCACTCGCCCTCCTCGGTCACGTAATCGATGTAATACGGCCCCCAGACCCACCCCGCCGAGGAGTTGCTGCCGACCGCTCCAGGTGAGAGCCAGTGGCTGTGCGCGGACCGTCCGTCCCGCGCCACCTCGATATACGGGTTGACGGCCATGTGCAGGATGAAGAACCCGGGGATCCTCCGCTTTGCCGCCTCGAAGTCCCGGTAGACCGCGCGGATGCTCTCGAGGCCACGGTAGACGCCGCTGTCGGAGAACTCGAGCGTCACGTCGTCGGAATGGAGCGCAAAGCACTCCTCGACGATCCGGTCGTAGCGCTGCGTGAACAGGTAGTGCGCGTATTTGGACTGCAACTTCTGAATCGCGAGCTCGTCCTCGAGGTGCCGTATCCGGCGCCCGAGCCTCTCGAGCTCCACCTTCGCCTCTACATCGGTCGTTCCGCTCATGACCCCCGCTCCCGCCAAGACAAGACCGAAGAATTATGGCTCGAAGTGAAGCGCACCGGCGAGACGGCCGCGATCGGCATGGCTGGCGTGGCTGGCACGGCTGGCATGACCGGCGCGGCGGCACGGCCGAGCGGCTCGTTGGGCTATCATGCGGCTGCCGCGAGCCACGGCGGCACGTGAGGGTCCCGCTTCGAACATGTACGTGCCAGCCTCGGCGGCGGTCGGCCGGTTATTCTTGCGCCCGTTGAGCGTCCGGCGGCGGACGACCGCTGGCGTGCAGCCGACCTGAGCAATGTCTTTTCGGCCAGGCCGGCATCGCCCGATTCGATCGGTCGCGCTGATCGCGATGGCGGCGGCGATGGCGGCGGCAGTTCCGGCGGGCGGCGAAATCGCCGTCGCTGCAGACGGCACAGTGGCAATCGCGCCAGCGGACGACATGACGACGCCTGCTGCAAGCGGTCATGCGGCGCATGCTGCAAGCGACGATCCGCCGCTTGCCGCCAGCGGCGTATCGCCGTCCGGTGCCGGCATCCTCGCCGCGACACAGCCTCAACCCTCGAAGCCGCAGGCCTCCCAACCCCAGGAAGGCCCGACGGGCCTCGCGCGATGGCTCGATCCGGCGACAGCGCCCATCATCCCCATTCCGGAGATCGACGAGGATCCCTACAGCGGCACGACGCTCGGGGTCATTCCGACTTATCTGATCACCAACGACCAGGGCGAGATCAGCAAGATCATTGCGCCCGATGTCATCTACAACCAGTACTTCGGCTACGGCGCGCGTGGGCGCATCTTCTCTTTTCCCTCCGACAATACGCAGTGGTCCATCGTGGGCGGCGGCAAGGAGCGCGTGGAGAGCGAGTTCGACGGCGAGTACGCGGCCGGCATCCTCAGGCAGGATCGCTGGTCGTTCAACGCCAGTGTCGTATACGACCGCGACGGGAGCTCCCGCTTCTACGGCGTCGGCAACGAAACGCACCTGTACCGCCAGGCGAATTACACGGACCAGCAGAAGTACATTCAGACGACCGTGGGCCTCAACCTCACTCACGTCTGGCAGCTCGGTTACACTTTCCGCGCCCGAACCGTCGAGATCACCCAGGGACATCTCACGGGCGTCCCCTCCATCCAGACGCTCTATCCGACGACGGTGCTCCATGCGGAGCGCCAAGAGATCCTCAACCGGCTGTTCATCACCTACGACACGCGCGACAACGTCGTCGACCCGACGCGAGGCGGTGAGTGGGTGCTCTACGGGGGCACCGCGAGCAGCGCTGGACTGCTCAATGCGAGTCTGTACAGCGAGCTCGGCATCGACGGCCGCAACTTTTGGACGCTTCCCGGGCACGCGGTGCTCGCGGTCCACGTTGCGCTGCGATACGTGCCGGAAACCTACAGGACCCGCGACATTCCCTTCTGGGCGCTGAGCAGCATCGGCGGCGACCAGTCCGTCATCGGCGGCGATCAGCTGCTCCGCGGCTTCGGGAGCGCGCGCTTCGTCGATCGCGACTTATCCTCCTTCAGCATCGAGTACCGCAAGCGGATCACGACGATCGACGCGTTCTCCACCCAAGTCACCTTGGAGCTCACGCCGTTCGTGGACATGGGCGAGGTTTTCCATCAAATGGGAGACGACCCCATCGCGGATCTACACAAGGTGATCGGCCTCGGCATACGGGGGCTCGCGCTGCCGTTCGTCGTGGGCTACCTCGACGTGGGCTGCGGCAGCGAGGGAGCCGCGATCTTCACGGGCCTCAACTACCCCTTCTGATCCCGCTACCCCTTTTGATCCCGGCGACTTACGCCTCGACGGCGCCTCGAATGTCGATGAAGCGCAGAAACTCGGCGCGTGTCCGCGCATCGCTGCGGAACAAACCCACCATCCGGCTCGTGACCATCGACACGCCGCGCTTGTGAACCCCGCGGGTGGTCATGCACTGATGCACGGCATCCACGACCACGCCGACGCCCCGGGGCTTCAGCACCTCGTCGATGCAGGAGGCGATCTGCGCGGTGAGCTTCTCCTGCACCTGAAAGCGCCGCGCGTACCCCTCGACCACCCGCGCGAGCTTGCTGATGCCGACGACCTTGTTGCTCGGCAGGTAGCCGACGTGGACACGGCCGATGATCGGCGCCATGTGGTGCTCGCAGTGCGATTCGAAGGAGATGTCGCGGAGCACGACGAGCTCGTCGTAGCCGTCGACCTCCTCGAACGTGCGCCGCATGTACTCGTGAGGATCCACCGCATATCCCGAGAACCAGTCGCGGTACGCGTTCACCACGCGCTTTGGCGTGTCGAGGAGCCCTTCGCGCGTGGGATCGTCGCCCGCCCAGCGCAGCAGAGTGCGAACCGCCTCTTCCGCCGCGCGGCGCGACACGCGAGATCGAACGGCTTTCGGCATCTCAAGTCCCCTTTCGAATGACGAGCTGAGGTGGACGCTTGCGCGGCGTGCGCGTGCCGTCGTGCCCCGGAAAGCGCGCGAGCGCGGGCCCATCCCACAAGCGGATGATCCGCTCCTCGAACAGCCAGCTTCCGCGAGCCTTCACGGCGCGGTCCTCGTAGTAGCCGGCGAAGCGCACCAAGTACGGGGGCTCCCCTCGGCACTCGGTGACGAACACGAAGGAGCGCATCCGGCAGCGCTTCGCGTTCCCCTCCACGAGCACTTGGCTCACGTGGTGCTGGCGGCCTGGAAAGTCCGGAACGGACCGGTAGTGCTCGGCCAGCCGGCGGATGCTGTCGCGCCCCACCCAGCGATCCGGTTCCTCGAACACCTCCTCGACCACCACGGCATCCGGTGTGAAGCAGGCGACGAGGCCGTCGACGTCTCCCGTGTCGAGGGCCCATGCATAGCGCGCCAGCAAGTCTTGGAGCGCCAAGCGATCGCGGAGAGTCAAGCCCTTGCTGCGTGCCATACCCGTCGAACCCCTCGCATGCAGAACTTGACTGCGAAGCGCAATAGACGCTACTAGAACGCGGCAGCCGCCACAAGTCGGCGCGCGCGAGGAGAACAGCAGTGGCTGCTCCAGGACAGGTGAGTGGACCGAAGCGGGGCGTTCGCGGACCTACGGACGGCGTTCGCGGACCAACGGATGGCGTTCGCGGACCGCTGGATGGCGTTCGCGTCGTGGAGCTCGCGGCCGTCGGACCCGCGCCTTTCTGCGCGATGCTCTTGGCGGACATGGGAGCGGACGTGCTGCGCGTGGCGCCGCCTCCGCACGGACCTCCGCTGTTTCCGGTGCCGGCGGAGGAGGATCCGATCTGGCGCGGCCGCAGCTGGCTCACGCTCGATCTGAAGGACCCGGCCCAGCGCGCGCGCTTTCTCGAGATTCTCCCGCACGCCGATGTGCTGATCGAAGGCTTCCGGGCGGGTGTGCTCGAGCGCCTGGGAGTCGGTCCGGATACGTGCCTCGCCGCGAACCCGCGGCTCGTGATCGGGCGGATGACGGGCTGGGGCCAAAGCGGACCGCTCGCCCGCGCGCCCGGACACGATCCCAACTACCTTGCGATCACGGGCGCGCTGCATGCGATCGGCGGCGCGGGACAGCCCCCTTGCCCGCCGCTCAATCTCGTCGCCGACATGGGTGGCGGTGCCCTGTACCTCGCAATGGGCGTTCTCGCGGCGCTACTCCACGTTCGCGCGGGAGGCTGCGGGCAAATCGTCGATGCCGCCATGGTCGACGGCGCCACATCGCTCATGAGCATGATCTATATGCTGCGCAATCACGGACTGTGGACGGACGAGCGCGGGTCGAATCTCCTCGACGGCGGCTGCCCGTACGGCAGCACCTACAAGACCGCGGACGGACGATACGTCGTCGTCTGTGCGCTGGAACCGCCGTTCTATCGTGCGTTCGTCCGAGCGCTCGGCCTCGACGAAGCAGCGCTCCCTCCCCGAGACGACCGTGCGAGCTGGCCTCGGCTGCGCGAGACGTTCGCGGCCGTCTTCCGCACGAAAACCCGGGACGAGTGGACGCGGTTGCTCGAAGGATCCGATGCCTGCGTGACACCGGTGCTCAGCATGAGCGAAGCCCCTCATCACCACCACAACACCGCGCGCGGCGTGTTCGTCGGGAAGAAGCCCTTCCCGGCCGCGGCGCCGCGTTTCTCGGCCACGCCGACCGCTCACGCGCCAGCAACGGGTCCGGAAGCGACCGCGCTCCTGCAAGCGTGGGGAATGAGAGCCGAGGACGCGCGCGCAGTAGTGGGCGGCTGAGCGCTCGCTACACGCCAGCGCGCCTGGGTCGGCCCGGGCGCCGATACGGCCGAGTCACATCGGGGACCACGGAGTAGGCGGTCGGCGTGTCGGACACACCGAGCGTGAACGGGCTACGCACGGTGACACTTCCAAAGAAGGCGCCGTCCTGCAGATCCTCGGTGAGCAGTATCGAGCAGTTCTGCATCTGCGCCGCGCTGACGATCAAACTATCCCTCCATGAGAGACGATAGCGCTGCTCGATATCCCGCGCGCGCCGCGCAACCGCCGCATCCACCGGCTGCGGATCCCACGCAAAGAGCGTCGAGACGTATCCCCAGGCCTCCGCGGCCGCGAGAGCCGGATTGATCTTGCGCGTGAGCGTGACGTAAGCCTCGCCGAGAACCTGCACGCTCGTTACACGAGATTCGTGTAATTATCCACCCGTATAGAAAACGAGCCGTCCCTCCCGCCGGCGGATCCGCCAGCCCTCCCCCGTCCGCACGAACGTGTCGTGATACTCGCCCACGCGCTGTACGTCGTCCGCCGGACGACCGTCCACGCTGTCGCGCTGCGAGGCATCGCCGGCATAGAGCAGCAGGTAGCAACAGCCGCGGGCGTGCTCCATATCGAGCGCCTCTATCTCGACGTTGGTGCAGAGATGCCGCGTGAGCCGACCCGCAGGCCGCGCCGTCAGCGCGTCTCGTATGGCCTCTCGCCCGATGAGCGGCTCGTCGGGCT
>JASHTA010000160.1 GCA_030040795.1 Gammaproteobacteria bacterium
GCGACGACCGATCTCGAGCGCAACTACCGCGTCAATCTCAACATCATCGGCCTCGACGGGCGCCCGCGCGTCATGGGCCTGAAGGGCATCCTCGCGGAATGGCTCGAGTTCCGCATCGCGACGGTCACGCGCCGCCTGCAGCACCGCCTCGACAAGGTGGCGAGGCGCCTGCACATCCTCGCGGGCCTCATGATTGCGTTCCTCAATCTCGACGAGGTGATCCGCATCATCCGGCGCGAGGACGAGCCGAAGCCGGTGCTGGTGAAGCGCTTCAAGCTCTCCGACGAACAGGCCGAGGAGATCCTGAACACGCGCCTGCGCCACCTCGCGAAGCTCGAGGAGATGAAGATCCGCGAGGAGCGCAAGGAGCTCGAGACCGAGAGCGAGGAGCTGGAGGGGCTGCTCAAGAGCAAGGCGAGACTCAAGAAGCTCGTCGCTCAGGAGATCCAGCGCGATGCCGAAGAGTACGGCGATGCGCGGCGCACCAAGATCATCGAGCGGGAGGCCGCCCAGGCGATCGACGAGACGGCGCTCATTGCGAACGAGCCGGTCACCGTGGTGCTCTCCACCGCAGGCTGGGTCCGCTCGGCCAAGGGACACGACATCGATCCGCGCTCGCTCTCCTACAAGACGGGCGATGCCTTCCAGGCCGCCGCGCGCGGGCGCAGCCTGCAACTGGCGATCTTCATCGACAGCACGGGGCGCACCTACAGCCTCCCGGCGCATTCCTTGCCCTCGGCGCGGGGCCAGGGCGAGCCGCTCTCCGGAAGGCTCAACCCGCCGGACGGTGCCCGCTTTGCAGGCTGCATGCTCGGTGAGCCGGACGACCTGTGGCTCCTGGCGACCGATGCCGGCTACGGGTTCACGGTCCGCTTGAAGGAGCTTGCGACGGACCGCCGTGCCGGCAAGACGGTGCTCACCGTTCCCGGGGGCGCGCAGGTGCTGCCGCCGGCCTTCGTTCCCTCCGCCGACTCCTGGGTCCTCGTCGCCGGGAGCGAGGGCAAGATGCTCGCTTTTGCGGTGTCCGAGGTGCCCGAGATGCCGCGTGGCAAGGGCAACAAGCTCTATGACATTCCGGCGCGGCGGGCCGCCGCCCGGGAGGAGCTCGTGGCCGGAATCGCGGTGGTGCCCGTCGGCGGCACCCTCACGCTGTGGGCCGGCGAGCAGCGCAAGGAGATCGCCTGGAAGGACCTCGGCGACTACCATGGCCAGCGCGCGCAGCGCGGAGCGGTGCTGCCGAGGGGTTGGCGGAAGGTCGACCGGCTGGAGGTGGCGCTGCCCGCCACGGTCTAGTACGGCGCCATGCAAATAGGGCAACATGGCGCCGGGCAAGGGAACTGCCACGGTTCATGACGTGTTAGTGTGCATCCCCCCGGAATCCTCGAGGCGCAGTCCGTACCTATCCGTGTCATACGATGTCCCGAAAGACCTTCACAACAATTGCGGACATTTCCGATGAGGACTACCAGGAGGAGATCCTTCCTCACGTCTCGCGCACGTTCGCGCTGACGATCCCACAGCTGCCTGCCGGCCTGAGGAGCGCCGTCACCAGCGCGTACCTGCTCTGCCGGATCGCCGACACGATCGAGGACGAGCCCGCCCTCTCTCCCGAGGATACGCACGTGTACCTCGAGCGGTTCGCCGCCGTGGTGGCGGGGCGCGAGGCCGCGGCGCCGCTCGCGCGCGAGGTGGCTGCAAGGCTCTCGGAGCGCACCCTGCCGGCCGAGCGCGATCTGGTCGCGAACATGGACCGTGTCATCCGCATGACCTCGAGCCTGCGCGCGGAGCAGCGCGAGGCCATCCGGCGCTGCATCGATCTGATGTCCTACGGGATGCACCGTTTCCAGACGACGGCGAGCCTCGGCGGCCTCAACCGCTCGAGCGACCTCGACAGCTACTGCTATTACGTCGCCGGCGTCGTCGGCGAGATGCTCACCGAGCTCTTCTGCAGCCATTCGGGCGCCGTGGCCGAGCGCCACGCGGCGCTGCGCGAGCTCGCCACCTCGTTCGCTCAAGGGCTGCAGATGACCAATATTTTGAAGGACATGTGGGAGGACCGCAGCCGCGGGGCCTGCTGGCTGCCTCAGGATGTCTTCGCGCGCCACGGAGTCGATCTCGCGCGGCTTCGGCCGGCGCCGTTCGACGCCCGCTTCGGCGCCGCCCTGAGCGAGCTGGTCGGCGTCGCGCACGCGCACCTGCGCAATGCGATGGCCTTCACTCTGCTCATCCCGCGCCAGGAGCCCGGGATTCGCCGATTCTGCCTCTGGGCGGTCGGGCTCGCGGTGCTCACGCTTCGCCGGATCGAGCGCAACCTCGGGTTCATCTCGGGCGCTCAGGTGAAAGTCTCGCACGCGGCGGTCGCGCTGACCCGCCTGTTGACGAGCCTCGCCGTGCGGCGGGATCGCGTGCTCATGCGCATGTTTGATTGGGCGGCCGGAGACCTGCCGCTCGCTGCGCCGGCGGATGTCCGGCGCCACAGTCGCGCCGCGACGATCGCGGCGCAGCAGCCGAGAGTCGCCTTCAGCCGCGAATCCGAGATGATGCGCGAGTCCGAGGTGATGCATGCGCCGCTCGGGCGCGTTCCCTTTCGGTCGGACGGAGGGTCCGCGTCATGAAGGCCTTCCCGGCGCGCGATGCGCGCGACCAGGCGCTCCGCGGCGGCGCCGCGCCGCGCACCTACGCCTCGGCGCTCGACCGGAGCATCCATGCGGCGCGCGACGGACTGCTTGCGGCTCAGAGCGCGGAGGGCTACTGGGTCTTCGAGCTCGAGGCCGACTGCACGATTCCGGCCGAGTACATCATGATGATGCACTTCCTGGACGAGATCGACGCGTCCCTGGAAGCGAAGCTCGCAACATACCTGCGCAGCCGCCAAGCGCAGCACGGGGGCTGGCCCCTTTATCACGGCGGCGACCTCGACCTCAGCGCGAGCGTCAAGGCGTACTACGCCCTGAAGCTCGCGGGCGACCGCCCCGACGCGCCGCACATGGTGCGAGCGCGCAGCGCGATTCTTGCGCGCGGAGGCGCCGCGCGCGCGAACGTGTTCACGCGTATCGCGCTCGCGCTGTTCGGCCAGATTCCCTGGCGGGGCGTGCCCTACATCCCGGTCGAGATCGTGCTCCTGCCGCGGTGGTTCCCCTTCCACACGCACAAGGTCTCCTACTGGTCGCGGACCGTGATGGTGCCGCTGTTCATCCTCACGACGCTCAAGCCGCGCGCGCGCAATCCGCGGCAGGTCGACATCCGCGAGCTGTTCACGACACCCCCCGAGCAGGAGCGCCACTACTTCCGGCGCACCGGCCTGCTCAACCGGGTATTTCTCACGCTCGACCGGCTCGGCCGCATGGTCGATCCGCTCGTTCCCCGCGCCCTGCGCAGGAGGGCGATCGCGCGCGCGGAGCACTGGGTGCTCGACCGCTTGAACGGCGAGGGCGGGCTTGGCGCCATCTTTCCCGCGATGGTGAACGCGCTCGAGATCCTCGTGATCCTCGGCTATCCCCCGGAGGATCCGCGCCGCATCACGGCGAAGCGGGCGCTCGAGAAGCTGCTCATCGTGGACGGCTCGACCGCCTACTGCCAGCCCTGCGTCTCGCCGGTCTGGGACAGCGCGCTCGCGAGCCTCGCGATGCACGAGGAGGGAAGCCTTGCGGCGCGTACGGCCGCGGGACGCGCGCTCGAGTGGCTGAAGCCTCTGCAGGTGCTCGAGGGCCCGGGCGACTGGCGGGCAAGCCGCCCCGGTCTCGCGGGGGGCGGCTGGGCGTTCCAGTTCCTCAACAGCTATTACCCGGATCTCGACGACACGGCCGCCGTGGTCTGGGCCATGGACGGAGCCACGCATCGCGAGCGCTACACGGAGACGATCCATCGCGCGCTCGACTGGCTCGTCGGCATGCAGAGCCGCAACGGCGGATTCGCGTCCTTCGATGCCGACAACACTCACTACTATCTCAACGAGATTCCGTTCGCCGACCACGGCGCGCTCCTCGATCCGCCGACGAGCGATGTCACGGCCCGCGTGGTCGCGGTGCTCGGGAGAGTCGGCCGTCCGCAGGATCGGCCGGCGCTCGACCGCGCGATCGCCTATCTGCGCCGCGAGCAGGAAGCGGACGGCGCATGGTTCGGCCGCTGGGGCACCAACTACCTCTACGGCACGTGGTCCGTGCTCACCGCACTCGCCCAGGCCGGCGTGAGCCCCGAGGACCCGGCGGTGCGGCGCGCGGTGCGATGGCTTCTCTCGAAGCAAAATGCCGACGGTGGGTGGGGCGAGAGCAACGACAGCTACGCGAACCGATCGCTCGCCGGCGGCCCGGCCGAGAGCAATCCCTACCAGACGGCGTGGGCCTTGCTCGCGCTCCTCGCCTCGGGCGAGGCGCGCTCGGAGCCGGTCCGGCGCGGCATCGAGTTTCTCCTCGGCAGTCAAGGTGCCGACGGGCTCTGGCGCCACCCGACGTTCACGGCTCCCGGATTTCCTCGAGTGTTCTATCTCAAGTATCACGGCTACTGCGCCTACTTCCCTCTCTGGGCGCTCGCCGCATACCGCAATCTCCCTCACGCCGGCGGAGCTCGTTGAGCCGGCGAGTCCCGCCGTGGAATGGCGCGATGCCCACGCGGCAATCGAGCGGCGAGCGACCCGGTGCCCCGATCGGCATCGTCGCGGCGCTGGCGGCCGAGGCGCGCCCGCTCGGTCCGGCCGTGCGCCGCAGCAGCGGTCTCGCGGCGCTCGCCGATGGGACGCTGCTCGCCGTGAGCGGCATCGGTCGTGCCGCCGCCGCCGAGAGCGCCCGCGCGCTGCTTGCAGCGGGCTGCGGTGCGCTCGCCAGTTGGGGACTCGCGGGAGGGCTCGACCCCGCGCTCGCCTCCGGCGCTATCCTGCTACCCGAGGAAGTCCTGCTCGAAGGAGGAGCCTCGTTG
>JASHTA010000161.1 GCA_030040795.1 Gammaproteobacteria bacterium
CTGCTGCCTGCTTCGGCGGTCCTCGCCAGCTTGGTCCAGGAGTTCGTCCGGTCACCGTGCAGGTTCAGGGTTCCGCCCTCGACCAGGATCCCGCGGTCACCCATGCCGTCTATCTCTTCGCCGGGGACGTTGTCGGTGAGGGTGATGGTCGCCTTGCGCGTGTGGGGTTTGGCTTCGGTGCCGATTTCCAGTTTCCCGTGCACCACGATCCACTCGGTGGTCAGCTCGAGGTCGGCTTTGTCCGAGAAGCTGAGTTTGCCGTTGACAGTCAAACCATGCAGCGCCGGCGGACTCACGTCGAGGAGCACGTCCTGGCCCTTTTCAACGGTGACTTTGTCGCCTGCGCGGGGCACCTGCCGGTCCGGCCAGGTGGCAGGATCAGACCAGAGGGTCTGCTTGATCGCCGGCGACTCCCCTTCTTTGGCCTGCACGACAGCGAGTACGCTGCCGAGCAGGACTAGTGGAAGGAGCGATACAACCAGGAATGAGCGATTCTTTTTGCTCATGACATCAACCCCCATACTCGAATATGACCCGGTACTTGAGCGGCACGGCAAAGCGCAACTGTCTCGAGAAGAACGCTGCATGATGCGACGCTGTCGCGGTCCGCTAGTGGTTGTACCACCAGCGACCGGGGCGGACACGCCCGCCGACGGTCGCGAAGCGATAAATTTCCCCTCTGGCTTCCTAAGCTATTGAAAAACCATGGAATTGGTCATTTGCGTAGTAACACCCCGTGCATGTGAGAAGCCCCCGGCCTGTGCCGGGGGCTCTTGCTCATGCAGCAAGTTTCTGCTTACCGGCTGACCTGGACGATGGTTCCACCACCATAGCCGCTAGCGCCGCCGCCGCCGGCAGGGAGACCGGTTGAGACAACCTTGACCCAGAGTGCATCTTGGTCTTTGAAGTACGCGGTGTCCTTGGCCTTTCGCAGCCCATCCAGGCTGTTTTCCTGCGTACCCGAGGCTGCGGTGGTGAATCCCGGCAGGTCGAAGAGGACCCAGGAGCCCTTGGGCAGCGCCCGCAGGCTGAGGGAGACCTTCGGTCTTGTGGTTGCCACCTTGATCTCGGTATCGGCTGGTACCGTGGTTTCCCCGGTGATGGTGAAGTCCCTGCCATTGTGGCTGAGAACGATCGGTGGTTGATTACCGCCGCCACCGAAGCCACCGAAGCCGCCGCGTCGACCACCAGGCGCGCCAGGACCAGCGGGTCCGCCTCTGGCAGGCGTTGCGCCCGGACCGGTAGCCGCAACTCTGACAGGACGTGCGCCAGGAGCGCGGCGGAAACCGCCAAAGCCGCCAAAACCGCCGCGGCCGGGGCTGCTAACATTCATGCGCCCGACTTTGCCCTTGCACACAGCAGCGTTCCAGGTGGGCTTGATCTCACAGGCGTCGGAGCCATCCGAGATTCCATTGTCGATGACAATGTAGGAATCGGGAATGCCGCCGACCGAGCCGTCTATGTCGTGGAATGCCGCGCCCTTATAGCCTGCACTGCCGAAATTATCGCTGCCCCACTTACGCTCCTCCGTCGGTGGGAAATACACCGGCTTGGCGTTGATGAATTTCGCGTGATCGACGGAGTTTTCGGGGTTAATCGGGAAGCTGGTATACAGCAGGTAAGAGATCGCTCCCGTCTTGCGAGTGGCATTGTCCTCGAAATTCCGGAAGGTGACATTGTCCACATGATGAAGGTAATCGTAGAACTCAAAGCCCCGGATCGGGTAATCCGGCAGTGAGGGCTTCGGCAAGCTGCGGCCGTAAGCAATTTCCGCCGGCGTCCTGGGGTTGCCGATGTTCGCGGTTTCGCCCACGAACAGCGAGTCAAGGACCTTCGACGTAAAGGCGCCGCCGCCGGGGGCAAGGCCGGGATACGCATGCGTATAGCCGATCGCGTTGTCGGCCAGCTTCAAGTTCTTGAATACGTGCAGCTCACCGCGGGCCCAGATACCGCTATTGCGGTTCTTGTAGCCGGTGAAATCCTCGATGACCGATACCAGCGGACCGGTCTTCTTTTCAGGATTGGCATAGGCCATATTCGTGTTGCCGCCAACATTAAAATGGCCCTTCGGATCCTGCCCGCGGTCGAAAATCAAACCATCGTAGTTCGAGTGGGCGGTGTTGCCCTTGAACTCCCGTATCCGGGTTCGACGTGGCCAGGTGGCCTTGCTGATATCCGTGCCCTGAAACGCACCCGTCGGGTGCTCCGGCAATGCGATCCAGAAGCCTACCTGCTCGGAACCTGCGGCCACGTTGTCCACGTAGCTGTTGTCCGGGTTGGTGATCCAGAAAGTCGACGCCGTGTTGTCCGAAGGGATCAGGACGTCCTTGGCCGCCTGGCCGTTCGTTCCCGCCCGGTGCTCTCCGGCCGCAGCGAGGTTGGTGGGGATGCACGGCGCGACCGGATGGCACTTGGTCAGGATCCCCAGGTTGTGGACGAACTGGTTGCCGTGCTCGATGCCGTCTTCGAGGAAGAAGCAGTGACCAATGGTGTTGTAGGTCACGTTGTTCTCGACGCGCACGTAATTCGTGCCATGCACCGTCACACAGCGGCTGTAGGTGTCGTGAATCGAGGAGTTCTCGATGTACTGGCCTTTCGCATCCCCGACCAGATGCCAGTGGATCGGATACCGGGCCAGATGCATGTTCTGGCCCATCCGATTGAACTCGACGCCGGAGACATACATCTTGCTCCCGATGATGGCCATCACGTGCCCGCCGAAGAGCGTCTTGTCGGCATCCGGCGAAGCCTGGATAACGATATTGCGCGTCAGCATGCCGACTTCGCCGCGCTCATCCACGCCGTAGGTGATCTTGCCGAAATGCATGTATTCCAGCTTCTTGTCGAGCGTGATCGTATTGCCCTTGATGGCGGCAATGGTGCGCCGCTCGGCCTGGTGGGGATCGAAATCCGTTGACGCGAGGACGATCACGTCACCGACCCGCCAGTCGGCGGCGTTCAGGACTTTTATCGCATCGCTCCCTGCTTCGGCGGTCCTGGCCAGCTTGGTCCAGGAGTTTGTCCGGTCACCGTGCAGGCTCAGGGTTCCGCCCTCGACCATGATCCCGCGGTCACCCATGCCGTCGATCTGCTCACCGGGGACGTTGTCGGTGAGGGTGATGGTCGCCTTGCGCGTGTGGGGTTTGGCTACGGTGCCGATTTCCAGCTCCCCGCGCACCACGATCCACTCGGTGGTCAGCTGGAGGTCGGCTTGGTCCGAGAAGCTGAGTCTGCCGTCGACCGTCAACCCATGCAGCGCCGGCGGACTGACATCGAGCAGCACTGCCTTGCCTTTTTCGATGGTGACCTTGTCGCCCGCGACCGGCACCTTGCCGTCCGGCCAGGTGGCCGGATCGGACCAGAGCGCCTGCTTGACGGCCAGCGTCTTCCCTTCCGCCTGCACGACGGCGAAGACGCCGCCGAGCAGGACCAACGCAACCAGGAATGAGCGATTTTTCCTGCTCATGACATCAACCCCCTGTACTCGCCGATGACCCGGTACCTGTCCCGCACAGCAACGCGCGGCAGTCCCGCGAAGAACACCGCATGATGCGACGCTGTCGCGGTGCACGCAATCGGCAGTTGCGCTGCTCGCCCGCGGTCTGGGCGCACAGGTTCGGCACGGCGGGATACCGGCTGGTTATACTCCCCCGGCCAGTTCGACGCGCGCCGATGCGGGCGTGACCGGTGGATTCATTCGAGGAGGGGTTCATGAG
>JASHTA010000162.1 GCA_030040795.1 Gammaproteobacteria bacterium
AGCGAATCTGCCGAGGTGCTCATCGTCGGTGCGGGACCGGTCGGCCTGCTGACAGCTCTGGTGCTCGCACAGGCGGGCATCGACGTACTCGTCGTGGAGGCGGAGGCAGACCTCAACGATTCGCCGCGCGCCGCGGTCTACTTTCCGACGACCCTCGTGGTGCTCCAAGCGCTCGGCCTGCTCGAGGATCTCGAGGCACGGAGTCTCAAGGTGCGTACCTTCGGCTTTCATGCGCCGGAATTCGATTTCCACCCCGTGCTCTCGATGCAGTGTCTTTCGGGGATCACCTTCGATTACCAGCTTCATGTCGGACAGGACGTGGTGGCGCGCGCGGCGCTCGTGCATGCCGAGAGGCGCGGTGCGCGTGTGCGGTTCAGCCACAAGCTCGTCGGGCTGAGCCAAACGGCAGGCGGCGTTCAAGCCGAGCTCGCGACGCCCCAAGGACCGCGGACGGTGAAAGCTGAATGGGTCATCGGCACCGACGGTGCCCGCAGCACCGTTCGCGAGCTGCTCGGGGTCGCCTTTGAGGGCCACACCTGGCCCAACCGCTTCGTCGCGACCAACGTCTACTGCGACATGGCAGCCTTCGGCTACCAGCCTTCGAACTTCATCTGCGACCCGGTGTACGGTGGCGTGGTGGCCCAGCTCGACGGGGACGGCCTGTGGCGTCTCACCTATCACGAGAGCGCCGCGGATCCTGCCGAGACGTTCATGGAGCGGCTGCCTGCGAAATTCGCAGGTTTCATTCCGAAGGATGCGCCCTATCGCATCAAAGCGGCCCGCCCCTACACCATTCACCAGCGTTGCGCGGAGCGCCTGCGGGTTGGGCGAGCGTTCCTCGCGGGCGATGCGGCGCACGCGACCAATCCATGTGGCGGGCTTGGGCTCACGACCGGGATCTGGACCGGCGTCATTCTCGCGGACGTTCTCGGCGCGGTGCTGAGAGGCCAAGAGGACGAGGCGATCCTGGATCGCTACGCCGACGAGCGGCGCAAAATATTCTGGGAAGTGAGCTCACCGGGCGCGACCGAGAACAAGCGGATGATGGAGGAGTCGGACCGCTCGCAGCGGCTCAAGGACATCGAGGGCGTGAAGCTCATGGCGTCGGATTCGCATGTCGCCCGATTGATGATGCTGTTTCCGTTCCGAGTCATCGGCAATCTGCTGCGCGAACATTCCCGCTGGCGCGATGCGGATCCCACTCCGCGCGCCGGCATCGACCTGGAGCACCGCGCCTCCCAGCTCGCATAGCAGACCCGGATGCAAGGCCCGAATCCGTCGGGCGGAGAGGTTATGAGCCACGCTACGCTGCGACTTGTCTTGTGGAGCGCAATCGCGTCGATCGGAGCGCTGGCCGGCGCTTCCACGGCGAGCGCGCAGGCCTTCGCGGATCTCAAGAGCGCACTCATCGACTACTCGAGCGCGCAGCTCCTGCCCCGCATCTCCTGCAAGGCTCTCGAGCGCTACCAGGGGCAGGATGTCGTCGAGATCCACGCCGCGGCGATTCCCGCGGACGGGTCAGTGCCCGCGCACTGCCGGGTCACCGGCACGCTCGCGCCGCAGATCGCATTCGAGGTCAGCCTCCCCGATCGCTGGAACGGTCGCTTCTACATGATCGGCAATGGGGGGCTTGCCGGGGAATCGCTGGAGGATCCCCGGCGCGTGAGCCAGCGCGCGAGCGCCCTTCGCATGGGCTTTGCCTTCGCACAGACCAACACGGGGCACGATGCGCGCAAAGAGCCCGGTGGAACTTTCGTGCTCAGCAACCCGCAAAAGGCGATCGATTACGCGTATCGGGCGGTCCACCTCACCGCGGAGACTGCGAAGAGCGTCACGTCGCGCTACTACCGGCAGCCGATCGTCCGCTCGTATTGGAACTCGTGCTCCAACGGCGGCCGCCAGGGCCTGATCGAGGCGGAGCGTTATCCGCAGGATTTCGATGGCCTGGTCGTGAGCTCCCCCTGGATCGATCAAACGGGGTTCACGCTGGGTGAGATGTGGGACGAGAAGGCCCTGAGCGAGGCAACGCCGCTCACGCCGGCGAAGCTCGCACTGCTGTCGCGCAAGGTCATGGATCGGTGCGATGCGATCGACGGCCTCAAGGACGGCGTCATCGACGATCCGCGCAAATGCGACTTCGACGCGAGGCGAGACGTGCCGCAATGCGCTGCCGGGACGGACGGCCCCGAGTGCCTCACCGCGGCGCAGTCCGAAGCGATCATGAAGATCTATGGCGGCCCGCGCAGTCGCGGGAAGCCGCTCTTTCCAGGCTACATGCCGGGGAGCGAGGCGGTGACGGCGCCCGCGCTCGGGAACGGGGCTCCTGCGAGCGCCTGGCTCAACTTCATCGTGCCCGGGCGCCCCGGAGTGACGCCTGCCGACTTCAATCTGGCGGAGAACATCATGCGCTATCTCGTGCAGGTGCCGCCGCAGCCTCACTACGACTACCGCACGTTCGATTTCGATCGCGACGTGCACATGCTGGATGCGTGGGGCCGGAAGGTCAACGCGACGAATCCCAACCTCTCGATCTTCAGAGCCCGCGGCGGAAAGCTCATCATGACCTACGGATGGGCGGATCAGGTTCTGCAGCCGCTCGTCGGTGTGCGGTATTACGAGCAGGCCGTTGCTCGCAACGGGCCGGGCACACCGGGTTTCTTCCGCCTGTTCATGGTACCCGGCATGACCCATTGCAGCGGCGGAAACGGCACCGATCAGTTCGATCCCGTCACGGCGCTGATCGATTGGGTGGAAAAGGGCAAGCCGCCGGACTCGATATTCGCGCGGAAGGTGAAGAGCAATCGGGTCGTGCGCACGCGTCCCCTCTGCCCGTACCCTCAAGTCGCACGGTACGCCGGACACGGCAGCATCGACGATGCGGCGAACTTCAGCTGCGCCAGCCCGTGACCTTCGGCCGATTGATCTTCATCGCCCTCGGCCGCAACGGGCTTCGCTCTCTCTTCACTTTCGCGGCCATCGTTGCGGCCTTCTGCCTGTTCGGCGCGCTCGAGACGATTCAACATGAGCGGGAGGGCCCCACCACCGACCTCGACGTGGTGATCGTGCAGCCCGACGGATCGAGCGGATTACCCCGCACCTACGAGGACACCCTCCTCGCGATGAAAGGCGTGAAGGCGGCCATCGGCATCTCGGGCGTTCCCGTCGAGAATGTGAAGATGCCGTCCCAGCCGCTCATTATTCTCGCGGCGAACGAGGCGATGGTGCCGGCAACGCTCACCGGAATGCGCATCACGCCGGCGGTCGCCGCCCGCTGGCGCGCAACGCGGATCGGCGCGATCTGCGACGTGCGAACCGCGAAGGAGATGGGCTGGAAGGTCGGCGACCGCATCTCGCTGCCGCTGCTGCTGGGGATGCGTACCGCCTCCGGCGAAAGCCAGATCGAGGCGATCCTCCTCGGCACGTATCCGGCCGGCCTGGCGCTCGACGGGCTGCTGATCCGCGAGGACTACCTGAGCGCGCTGCTTCCGCAGAATGCCCAATTCGCCGCGATGT
>JASHTA010000163.1 GCA_030040795.1 Gammaproteobacteria bacterium
AAGCGGGAGCGCATTCGCAAGAAGCTCGAGAAGGAGCGCAAGGACAAAGCGAGCCGCCGCCGCGATCCCGCTTCACGGAGCGCCCGGGCGCTCTGATCGGCTTGTGTAGCGCCTTCGCCGGCACCGACTTGCATACCGCCTCCGCCGGTGCCGGATTGCGCATCGCCTTCGCCGGCACTCCGGAGTTCGCGTTGCCCGCCCTCGGCGCGCTCGCCGCTTCGCCCTACCGCCTCGTCGGCGTGTTGACCCAGCCCGATCGCCCGAGCGGACGTGGACGGCGCGTCCAGCCGAGTCCCGTCAAGCGCGCGGCCGAGGAGCACGGACTGCCCGTCGCGCAGCCAGAGGCCTTGCGAACGGAAGAGGAGCGAGCCGCTCTCGAGATATGGCGTCCCGATGTGCTGGTCGTCGTCGCGTACGGCTTGATTCTGCCCCAGGCCGTGCTCGACCTGCCGCCGCTCGGCTGTCTCAATATTCACCCCTCCCTGCTGCCGCGCTGGCGTGGCGCGGCACCCATTCAGCGCACCCTACTGGCCGGCGACGACGCGGCCGGCGTGACGATCATGCGAATGGACGCGGGCCTCGACACGGGGCCCATCCTTACGCAGCGGGGCTTGCCCATCGATCGGACGATGACGAGCAGCCGCCTGCACGATCTCCTCGCGACGCTCGGCGCCGCAGCGCTGCTCGAGGCTCTCGCCGACGTCGCCGCGGGCACCGTACGACCCCGAGCGCAGCCGGCCGAAGGTGCCACGTACGCGGCCAAGATCGCGAAGGCCGAGGCACTCATCGACTGGCGCTCGAGCGCGCGGCGGATCGAGCGCCAAGTGTGCGCGCTCGATCTCTGGCCGATCGCCGAGACTCGCTTCCACGCCGAGCCGTTGCGCATCCTGGCGGCGCACGCGCTCGATGCCGGGGCCCCGAGCCCTGCCGGCGCGGGCTCCATTGACGCGGGCTCCATTGACGCCGGCTCCGTCGGCGCGACTGCTGCCCGGGTGAGCGCCGCGACCTCCGCCGACGTGCAGGAAGGCACGATCCTCTCGGTGGGTCGGGACGCCATCGTCGTGCGCTGTGGCGAGGGCGACCTGGCGATCACGAAGCTGCAGCGCGCGGGCCGCAAGCCACTCTCCGCGGGGGATTTCGCGAACTCGGGGTGGCTCGCCCCCGGCCAGCGGCTGGGATGAGCTCCGAGCTCCATGCACCGCGGGAGCGCGGAGCGCGCTGGGCTCCCGGCGCGTCGACGCTCGCGAGCGCCGCTCGTGCGGTGGCGGCCGTCGCCGCCCTCGGCCGCTCGGCCGACGAGGCGCTCGCGCCTTTCGATCGCGCCCCGGACCGTGGCGCGATTCGTGCCGTAGCGCTCGGGAGCCTCCGCTGGTACTTGCGGCTGCTCCCGGCCATCACGCCTCTGCTCGAGCGGCGCTCCCGCCTGGCCGCCGAGCTTCGATCGTTGCTCGTCGTGGCAGCGCATCAGGTGGAGTACTCGCGCAACGCGCCTGAGGCCACGGTGCACGCGGCGGTGGACGCAGCGAGGATCCTCGAGCAGCCCCGAGCGAGCGGTCTCGTGAATGCGGTGATGCGCCGGTTCGTCCGCGAGCGCGCGGCGCTGCTCGCGCGCGTGGATGCGGATCTCGCGTGCGCCACCGCGCACCCCGAGTGGCTCGTGAGCGAGCTGCGCGGCGCATGGCCCGAGGAGGCGGCCTCGGTGCTCGCCGCCAATAACGTGCATCCGCCTCTCGTGCTTCGCGTCGATCGCTCGCGCGTAGAGCTCGACGCCTATCTCGCCGAGCTCGAGGAAGCGGGATGCCCGGGCCACAAGCTCGATTGGGCGCCGGATGCCGTCGAGCTCGAGCAGCCCGTGCCGGTCGGCGAGATTCCGGGGTTCGCCGAGGGGCGCGTGTCGGTCCAGGACGCGGGCGCGCAGCTCGCCGCGCCGCTCCTCGATGCGCAGCCGGGCATGCGCGTGCTGGACGCCTGCGCCGCCCCGGGAGGCAAGACACTGCATCTGCTCGAGCGGGCGGACCTTCAGGAATTGCTCGCGATCGACATCGATCCGGCTCGATTGAAGCGGGTGGAGGACAATCTCGAGCGCGCTCACCGGCACGCGCGGCTCCTGGCTCTCGATATCCGCGCGCTTGCTACGCCCGCCCACGGCGCCCCCGATCGGCCTCCCGGCGAAGGGCTTCTGCCCGATGGGCGGCTCTTCGACCGCATCCTCGTCGATGCTCCGTGCTCCTCGACCGGCGTCATCCGCCGGCATCCCGACATCAAGCTGCTGCGGCGTCGCCAGGATGTCGAGGCCTGCGCTGCCGTCCAGCTCGGGATTCTGCGCGCGGCCTTTCGGCTGCTCGTGCCCGGCGGACGCCTGCTCTACTGCACGTGCTCCCTACTCCCCGCGGAGAACCATCGGCTGGTCACCGCCTTCCTGGGCGGTGAGCCGCTCGCTCGACCGGCACCCATGCCGCCCGCCGCCGAGCTCGCGCCCGGTGCCCGCGATTGCCCGGTCGGAATCCAGCTGCTCCCGGGCGCTCGAGCGGGCACCGACGGGTTCTATTATGCTTGTCTCGAAAAGACAACAGCGGGAAACTGACTGGAAACTGCGGTGCGGGGATTCATGACCAGGGCATTCGCCATGGCCGCTGCGACGGCGCTCTCATTCGGGCTGACCGGTCGAATCCGGGCCGATGCGCTGGACGGCGTGCTGCAGGTGGCATCCGCGTACGTCAACGTCGATCAGTCGGTCTATCAGTTGCACGCCCGCATCGAATATCCCATGACGCCTGCCATCGAGACGGCGCTGCGTGACGGGGTGACGCTCTCCTTCGAGCTCGAGGCGCGCGTCACACGCGATCGGCGCTTCTGGTTCGACCCGGTCATCGCCGATGTGACCTTGCGCCGCGAGCTGGCCTTCCACAGCATCAGCGACCGTTACGTCGTACGCGACGAGCGGACGAGCGAGCAGCAGAGCTTCTCGCGGCTCGACGACGCGCTCGCCTTTCTGAGCAACGTCGACGGCTGGCCGATTCTCGTCTCCTCCCAGCTCGTGCAGGGAGAGCAGTATCACATCAGTGTGCGCGCGGGCATCCGTCGGGGGCGGCTGCCCGCGTCCCTGCGCATGCTCCTGTTCTGGACCGACGACTGGCACCGGGTGAGCGGGTGGTACATATGGGCGCTCCCGAGCTGAGCACCGCACGCGTACGCCGCAGCAGCTACGTGCTCGCCCTGCTGTGGGCCGGCGTCGGCGCGGGCGCGCTGCTCCTGCTCGCGAAGAGCGTGCAGAACTCCTCGGAGTTCTCGCGCCTTCAGCCCTGGATTCTCCTGTTCAATGTGATCGGCGTGATCGGGCTCACCGTGCTGCTCGCGCGCAAGCTCTGGCAGCTGGTGCGCGACTACCGCAACCACGTCCCCGGCTCGCGCCTCACGGCGCGGACGGTCGCCATCTTCGGCGCGCTCGTCATCGCCCCGCTCATCATCGTCTACCTGTTCTCGCTCGATTTCCTCAACCGCGGCATCGACAGCTGGTTCCAGGTCGAGGTGAAGAAAGGGCTCAACGATGCGGTCGCGCTGTCGCGCTCCGCGCTCGAGGTGCGCATGCGCGAGTACTCCGTGCGCACCGAGGGGTTCGCCCGCTCGCTCATCGACCTCTCGGGCGGCGAGGTCCTGAGCCGCCTCGACTACGAGCGGCGCGCGACGGATGCCATCGAGATCGGCCTCTTCGACAGCCACGAGCACTTGCTCGCGCTGAGCAGCGACAGCGAGAGGGTCGGCAGCGACATGATCCCGGCGACGCCCTCGGCGGAGGTCGTGCGGCAGGTGAGTCAAGGACGGCCGTACGTGAGCCTCGACCCGGAGGCCGACGGACAGTATCAGATCCGCGTCGCGGCCCCGGTCTCCGACGTGGTGGCGAGCCCGGACTATCGGTATGTGTTTGCCGTGTACAGCGTGCCGCCGCAGCTCTCGGCGCTCTCCGAGGCCGTGCAGCACGCTTATTCGCAGTACGGCGAGCTCTCCGTGCTCCGCAAACCGCTCAAATCCAGCTTCGAGCTGACGCTGACCGTGGTGCTGCTGATCGCCATGCTCGCCGCGATCTACCTCGCCATATTCTCGGCGCAACGCCTCACGCGTCCGGTGCAGGACCTCATCGCAGGCACGCGCGCCGTCGGCAAGGGAGACTTCGGAACGCGCCTGCCGCTGCCCTCGCGCGACGAGATGGGATTCCTGGTCCACTCCTTCAATGACATGACGAAGCGCCTGCGCCGCGCGCGCGAGGAGGCGCAACGCAGCCAGCAAGCGGTCGAGCACGAGCGCGAGCGCCTCGCCATCATCCTCGCGCGTCTATCGACGGGCGTGCTCGCGGTCGACCGCGAGCTCACCGTGAGCATCGCAAACCAGGCGGCGGGTCTGATCCTCGGCGTTGACCTTTCGTCGGCGACGGGGCGGCCGCTGCCGAAGCTCGCGGAGGGAAACGAGCGCTTCAGCCAGTTCGTCGCCGCGCTCGTCGTGCGGTTTGCGGCGGGCCGCGAGGAGTGGCGGGAGCAGATCGACCTCGAGGGAGCCTCGGGCCACCGGGCGCTCATGTGCGCCTGCACGCCGCTGCCGGGCGATGGCGGGGACCGCGGCTACGTGATCGTGTTCGACGACATCACCGCGTTGCTGCAGGCGCAGCGCGATGCGGCATGGGGCGAGGTCGCGCGGCGCCTCGCCCACGAGATCAAGAATCCTCTCACCCCCATCCAGCTGTCCGCCGAGCGCATGCGGCGCCGCTTTCTCACGAGCATGGCGCGCGAGGACGCCGAGATGCTGCAGCGCTCGACCGATACTATCGTCCAGCAGGTCGAGACGATGAAGCAGATGGTGAACGCGTTCAGCGAGTATGCGCGGGCGCCCGACATGACGATCGCGCGATTCAACCTGAACGAGCTGGTCACCGAGGTGGTGGACCTCTACCGCTCGCAGGATTCGCGGGTCGAGATCCGGCTCGACCTCGCGCCGGCGCTCCCGGCCATCGAGGCCGACCGCGCCCGGGTGCGCCAGATTCTCAACAATCTGCTCGTGAATGCACTCGAGGCGCTCGAGGCCTGCCAGCCGGCCTGGGTCGAGATCGCAACCCAATGCGAGCGCTTTGCCGACGCGGAGCACGTGATCATCACGGTGAGCGACAACGGGCCGGGCTTTCAGCGCGAGCTGCTTGCCCGCGTCTTCGATCCGTATGTCACGAGCAAGCCGAAGGGGACAGGCCTCGGTCTTGCTATCGTCAAGAAAATCGTGGAAGAGCACGGCGGACGCATCGATGCGGACAACCGGCCTCAAGGCGGCGCCAGGGTGCGGGTGGTCCTTCCGGCGAGAGACGGCACTCGATCGGCATCGACCGTCCGCGAGCTGCGGCCCGGGTTGCGTAAGGAGAGAATGGCATGAGTGCGTCGCGAATTCTGGTGGTCGATGACGAGGCGGACATCCGCGGCCTGCTGAAGGAGATCCTCTCCGAGGAAGGCTACGAAGTCGATGTCGCCGCCAATGCGGGCCAGGCGCGCGCCTCGAGGGCGCGCCAGATTCCCGATCTCGTGCTGCTCGACATCTGGATGCCGGACGTCGACGGCATCACGCTGCTGCGCGAATGGTCGAACTCGGCAACCGACGGCTGCCCCGTAGTGATGATGTCGGGACACGGAACGGTGGAGACCGCCGTCGAGGCGACGCGGCTCGGCGCATTCGACTTCGTCGAGAAGCCGCTATCGCTCGCGAAGCTTCTAAGAACCGTCGAGCGCGCGCTCGACTCCGGCAAGGTCCGCCGGCAGCCGGCGAAGATCCTGCCGCCGCAGCTGCTCGTGCCCGCCGGCAAGAGCAAGCTCATGCAGCAGCTGCGGACGGAGCTGCAGCAGATCGCCTCGAACCCCTCGGCGGTGCTGCTCATCGGCGAGTCCGGGTCGGGCCGCGAGGCCTTCGCGCGCTACCTGCACGGCGAGAGCCCGCGCGCGGGCGCGCCGTTCATTGCCCTCATCGCGAGCAGCCTGCGCGAGGCGGATGCCGAGGAGCAGCTGCTCGGAAGAGGCGACAACGCCGGCCTGCTCGAGCAGGCCGCCGGGGGCACGCTCTTCATCCACGACATCGAGGACTTGCCCGCACAGGCCCAGCGGCTGCTGCTCGGCGTTCTCGAGTCCGGCAAGTTCACGCGGCTCGGCAGCCTCGAGCCGCGGCCGTTCGAGGGGCGTGTGCTCTCTTCGGCGCAGCCCGGCGTCGAGACGCGTGCAGGCACGGCGCCGCACGGCCTGCGCCGCGACCTGCTCGCGCATCTCAACACGCTCATCGTGCGCGTGCCGCCGCTTCGAGAGTACGCGGAGGACGCTCCCGAGCTGCTGAGGCATTACGTCGACCGGGCGGTCGATGTCGAGGGTCTGCCGTTCCGCCGCTTCAGCGTCGCCGCGCAGAACCGCCTGCGCAACTATCCCTGGCCCGACAACGTGCGCGAGCTCAAGAACCTCGTGCACCGGCTGCTCATCCAGGGCGGCCCGGAGGAGATCCGCCTGGAGGAGATCGAGCGCGAGCTCGCGACTCAATCCTCACCCGGCGAGCCGCTCGTCAAGCAGGACTTGCTTGCCCTGCCTCTCCGCGAGGCGCGCGAGCAGTTCGAGCGCGCCTACCTGCAGCAGCAGCTCCTGCTCTGCAACGGCAAGGTCGGGCAGCTCGCGAAGCGCGTCGGCATGGAGCGCACGCATCTCTATCGCAAGCTGCGATCGCTGGGAGTGGATTTCCGCGCGAGCGCTGA
>JASHTA010000164.1 GCA_030040795.1 Gammaproteobacteria bacterium
AATCCGCCGAACACGACGGAGTGGATGGCTCCGATGCGCGCACAGGCGTGCATCGCGACGAGCGCCTCCGGCACGAGCGGCATGTAGATGACCACTCGATCGCCGCTGCGTACGTTCTGGGCGCGCAGCGCGTTGGCGAACCGGCAGACCTCCGCGTGCAGCTCGCGGAAGCTCAACCGGCGCGTGTCGCCGGGCTCGCCTTCGAAGATGACGGCCGTCTCGTGCCCTCGCTCTGCGAGATGCACGTCGAGGCAATTGACCGAGACGTTGAGCCGCCCGTCCGTGAACCAGGTGAAGTTCGGAGCGTGCGAGGTGTCGAGCGTGACGGTGAACGGCGCATGCCAGGAGATCTCGCGCCGCGCGAGATCCGCCCAGAATGCCTCCGGGTCGGCTGCAGCTCTGCGCCGCATCTCCGCGAGATCTCGCGGCTTGACGCGCGCCTTCGCGGCGAAGGACGCCGGCGGCGGAAACACGCGCTCCTCGAGCAGGACCGACTTCAGGTCTCGGCGCGTCAAGGCGGCTCAGGCAAGCCAGCGCTGGATGCGGTCATGCAGCGGACTCGACCGCGGAAAATGCGCGACCAGATACTCCATTTGATCCGCGAGCACGCGCCGCCCCTTGAGGAAGATGTACTCCGCGTACGTGGGGGTGAAGGGGATCGCGATCAGCTGCATCTTCGCTTGCTCGGGCGTGCGAGAGGCCTTCTGATTGTTGCAGCGCCTGCACGCGGCGACGACGTTCATCCACGTATCGCTGCCGCCCTGGCTGAAAGGTCGGATGTGATCGCGCGAGAGCTCGCGGGCCGGGAATCGCATCCCGCAGTACATGCAGAGATAGGCGTCCCGCCGGAACAGGGTCTGATTGTTGAGCGGTGGGACATAATCATGGCGAGTATTTCCCGGATTACCGGTATGGCCGACCGTCGCGACGATCGAATTCACATGCAGGATCGTGCGGCGGCCGCTGCGGGCATTGACGCCACCGTACAGCGCATAGAGCAGCGATCCGCACGTGTAGGCCACTTGTTCCTGATGGTAAAGACGTGCGGCTTCCCGGTAATCGATCCACTCGAGCGGCATCCCGGCGACGTCCGTACGCAGGACGAGCTGGGAGAGCCCGCGCGCCGCAGGGGCTGTGATGACGCGCAGGTCGGAGTGATAGCCGTCGTCGGCTTTGTCAAGATCGATGCCCAACATGGGTGCTGTAAGATACGGCAGCTTTGTGCAAGAATCCAACGTTACAACATCTTCATTTCACACGGGTTTCCAAAATTGCGTCGTTGGCCGGCCTCGGTCGGGCGCCGTAGCTGAGACCCCTGAGGCGCCAATCGATGCCAGTAACGATCGGCGCGCTCCGTGAGAGCGCGTCCCAAGAAACCCGCGTGAGTCTGGTGCCAGAGGTAGTCGCGAAGCTCGCTCGGGCTGGCGCGCGCGTCCTGATGGAGCACGCCGCGGGCGAGCGCGCCAATTTTCCGGACAGCCTGTACAAAGATGTCGATTGGGCGGACTCGCCCTCTCAGGTGCTCGGGCAAGCGGACGTGCTGCTCACCGTGCAGGCGCCGACCTTGGAGCAAATCGCGCTGCTCAAGCCCTCGGCGGTAGTCGTCGGCTATCTGCAGCCGCACGCGCGGGTGGCGGAGGTCAAAGCGCTGCGCGACCGGCGGATCACCAGCTTCGCCGTCGAGCTCGTTCCGCGCATCTCGCGCGCCCAGTCGATGGATGCTCTGTCCTCGCAGGCCGCCATCGCCGGATACAAGGCGGTGCTCATCGCGGCGAATCATCTGCCGAAGTTCCTGCCGATGCTGACGACCGCCGCGGGAACGATACGTCCCGCGCAAGTGCTCGTGATCGGCGCCGGCGTGGCCGGGCTTCAGGCGATCGCGACGGCAAAACGGCTCGGAGCCGTGGTCGAAGCGTACGACGTGCGCAGCGCGACGCGAGAGCAGGTGAGGTCGCTCGGCGCGAAGTTCGTGGAGACCGGAGTGAGCGCCGAGGGCTCGGGCGGCTACGCGCGCGAGCTGACCGATGAGGAGCGGCGCAAGCAGCAGGAAGCGCTCGATGCGCGCATCGCGGCCGCCGATGCGGTCATCACCACGGCCTCGGTACCGGGACGGCCGGCGCCGAAGATCGTGAGCCGCGCCGCGGTGGAGCGGATGCGGCCGGGATCGGTCGTTGTCGACATCGCGGCCGAGCAAGGCGGTAACTGCGAGCTGACGCGGGCCGGCGAGACCGTGGAGCATCGGGGCGTGCAAATCGTCGGCCCGGTGAATCTTCCCGGTCAGCTCGCGTACAACGCGAGCGAGATGTACGCGCGCAATTTGTTCAACTTTCTGCAGCCGGCGCTCGCGAAGGGTGAGCTCGCCATCGACTGGAGCGACGAGGTGTTCTCTCAAGCCTGCCTGACGCGTGACGGCGCGATCCGTCACGAGCCCACTCGCAAGCAGATCGAGGGCTGAGCGGGGCGGCGGGTATCGGCGGCGCAGCAGGACGGCGGCACAGCGGCACAGCGGCACAGCGGCACAGCGGCACAGCGGCACAGCGACGAGCGACGGACATCGGGGGACGTTCATGACGGGAATGATCTGGCTCTACATCTTCATGCTCGCGGCTTTCACCGGATACGAGGTCATCTCGCGCGTGCCGGTGATCCTGCACACACCCCTCATGTCCGGCTCGAATTTCGTCCACGGGATCGTGCTCGTCGGCGCCATGGCCGCGCTCGGCGCTGCGCAGACGCCGCTCGAGAAGAGCATCGGCTTTGTCGGCGTGCTGCTCGCGGCCGGCAACGCAGTCGGCGGCTACGTAGTCACGGAGCGCATGCTCGAGATGTTCAAGTCGAGCCGCCGCCCGGGCAAGGAGTCCCATTAGATGGGCGGCCTCACGAGCGGCACCGCGTCCGAGATCATCCAGGCGAGCTACTTCGTCACGGCGTTTCTGTTCATCATCGGCCTGAAGCGGATGAGCTCGCCCGTCACGGCGCGCAGCGGCATCTTGTGGGCCGGCGCCGGAATGCTGCTCGCGATACTCGTGACGTTCCTGTATCCGGGCATGACGAACTATCCGCTCATGCTCGTGGCGATCGCCATCGGTGCGGTCGTCGCCTGGGTGAGCGGCAAGCGCGTCGCCATGACCGACATGCCGCAGATGATCGCGCTCTTCAACGGCATGGGGGGCGGCGCGGCGGCGGCGATCGCGTCGGTGGAGCTCTATCGCGGCGAGTCGCATGGCTATGCGGTCACGGCGCTCGCCGTCATCGGCGGCATCATCGGCTCCGTCTCGTTCAGCGGGAGCTTGATCGCGTTTGCGAAGCTTCAGGGGCTCATCAAGGGGTCGCTGCGCTTCACGGGACAGCAGCTTCTCAATCTGCTGATTCTCGCCGCCGCCATCGCGATCGGGGCGGCCGTCGTGCTCGGAATCGATACCTCCCCATCCGCCATCACCACCTTCTTCGTCCTGGCGCTCGTGCTCGGCGTGACGATGACGCTGCCGATCGGCGGCGCGGACATGCCCGTCGTCATCTCGCTCTACAACGCCCTGACGGGCCTCGCCGTCGGCTTCGAGGGCTTCGCGCTCGACAATCCGCTCATGATCATCGCGGGGATGGTCGTCGGCGCCGCGGGCACGCTGCTCACGCAGCTGATGGCCAAAGCCATGAACCGCTCGCTGGGCAATGTCCTCTTCTCAGGATTCGGCGATACGGGCGCCGCCCCGACGGGCGAGGTGACCGGAAGCCTCAAGCCGATCGAGGCGACGGATGTGGGCGTGATGCTCGCCTTTGCGCAGAAGGTCATCGTCGTGCCGGGTTACGGCATGGCCGTCGCACAGGCGCAGCACAAGATCTGGGAGCTCTGCCAGCTGCTCATCGATCGCGGCGTCATCGTCAAATTCGCGATCCATCCCGTGGCGGGGCGCATGCCCGGACACATGAACGTACTGCTCGCCGAAGCGGGGGTGCCGTACGATCTGATCGCGGACCTGGATGAGATCAACGCGGAGTTCGAGACGGCCGACGCGGCGCTGATCATCGGCGCGAACGACGTCGTCAATCCGGTTGCGCGCACTGACAAGTCGAGCCCGATCTACGGCATGCCGATCCTCAATGCCGACAAGGCGAAGAACGTCATCGTGATCAAGCGCGGCAAGGGCGCGGGCTTCTCGGGTATCGAGAATGCGCTGTTCTATCTCGACAATACGCGCATGCTTTACGGCGACGCGCAGAAGGCGGCAGCCGAGCTCATCCAGGCAGTGAAGGCGGTGGGTTGACGCATGGGCGCGGGCGCCGCGCCGCCGCGGGTCCCGTGCCGCGGCTTGCCGAGATCAGTCGCCCAGGCATCCCCGCCTGGGCAAGCGGTGGCGCCATGGGCTACATTGTGCGCTGCACGATGAGGACTCTCGCTGGCAGCCTCGAGCGCCGAGACGCGCCGGGCCCTTCCGCGGCTTGGCGTTCTCCCGCATTGCGATACTCCGCCGCCGTCGGGGCGGTGGTCGTCGCGGGCGCGGTACACAGTTGGCTCATGGCGGTCGGAAACCTGGCGCCCTTCATCACGTTCTACCCGACCGTCTTGCTCGTCGCGATCCTCGCCGGAGGCGGACCGGGAATCCTCGCGACGTTCCTGTCGGCCGCGCTCACGGACTTCCTCTGGCTGCCGCCGTTCCGCACCTACGCTCTGCCGACGCGAGCGACGGATTGGATCGCCATGGGCATTTTCATCGGCATGAGCCTCCTCATGTGCGCGGTTGCCGAGCGGCTGCGCCGGTCCAGCCGCAGAGAGACGGCCGCCCGCATCGAGAAGGAGCGGGCCGCGGGTGAGATTCAGCAGCTCTACGATCAGGTCCACGCGGAAAAGGAGCGCCTTGCGCTCGTCTTGAGCAGCATCAGCGACGAGGTGTACTTCACGGACACGGAGGGCCGGTACGTCTTCGCCAACCAGGCGGCACTCCGCGAGTTCGGCCATCGGTCGGTCGAGGGGATCGACGTGAAGAAGGTCATCTCGCACATGATCGTGCTGCGCGCCGATGGCAGCCCGCGCCCGATGGAGGAAGCGCCGCCCCTTCGAGCGCTGGCGGGGGAGGTCATCCGCGACGAGGAGCAGATCGTGCGGACGCCGCGCACGGGCGAGCTGCGCCATCGCCAGGTCAACTCGGCGCCCGTCCGAGATGGGAGCGGCAAAATCATCGGATCGGTCTCCGTCGTGCGCGACATCACCGACCGCAAGCGCGCGGAAGCCGCCCTGCGTGAGGCCGACCGGCGCAAGAACGTCTTCCTTGCAACCCTGTCTCACGAGCTGCGCAATCCTCTCGCACCTATCCGTACGGCGGTCCGGCTGCTCGACTCACCCGCGGTGAGTCAAATCGATCTCAAACGCTGTCAGTCGATCCTCTCGCGCCAGGTCGCCCACATGGCGTCGCTGCTCGATGACCTGCTTGACGTCTCGCGGCTCACGCGCGGCGAGCTGACTCTCAAGAAAGCCTGCGTTCCCCTGCGCCAGCTGCTCGACAATGCGGTGGAGACGGCCCAGCCGCTCATCAACGCCCGGCGTCATCGCCTGCTGATCGAGCTGCCGCCGGGGCAGTTCGCGCTCGAAGTCGATCCCGTGCGCTTCACCCAGATCATCAGCAATCTGCTGACGAACGCGGCCAAGTACACGCGGATCGGCGGACACATCACTCTCGGATGCCGGCTCGAGCCCGAGGCCTTGGTCATCTTCGTCCGCGACACCGGCATCGGCGTGTCGCAGGAGATGTACACGGAGATATTCAAGATGTTCGTGCAGGCCGAGCCGGGCCACGAGCGCGCGGAAGGGGGTCTCGGCATCGGTCTCGCGCTGGTCAAGGCGCTCGTGGAGCTGCACGGCGGGGGCATCGAGGTGCAGAGCGCCGGCCGCGACCGAGGCAGTACGTTCACCGTGACGTTGCCGCGATCGGTCATCGTGGCGGACCCGAGCCCGGCCGCTGCAGCATCGGCGGGCCAGCCTGCACACAAAGTCGGCCCGCGCTGCGTGCTCGTCGCCGACGACAACGCGGATGGAGCCGACCTCCTCGCGACGCTCCTCGAGCTGTCCGGCCACGAAGTGCATGTCGCCCACGATGGAATCGAAGCGCTCGAGTTGGCCACTCGAGTCCAACCTCACGTCGCGCTGCTCGACATCGGGATGCCGGGACTGAATGGGTACGAGGTCGCGGAGCGTATCCGGCGCGAGCCGTGGGGTGGGCAAATGCTGCTGATCGCAGTGACGGGCTGGGGCCAGGAGGATGACAAGCGGCGGGCCAAAGCGGCGGGCTTCGATCACCACATGACGAAGCCGATGGATCCGATGCAGCTCGAGTCGATCTTCGCGGCGAACCCCGCAGCGCCTCGCGCGTAGCCGGCGCTACGCAGCCCTGTTCGAGGGGTGCGGGGAAGCAATCGCGCGGACGGCCGTGCTCGTCGTAGAATCGCACAGGTCCGAGGGGGAGAAAGCCGATGAAACGATCAGCGATCTGGAAACCTGCTGCCCAGGCGCTCGTGTTTGCTGCGGCAGCGCTTGCCGTGTTCGCCCTCCCAGCATCGTCCCGCGCCGCCTCAGCGGCGGGCGCGACTGCCGCAGCGGACACCGCATCTGCACCCGCCGAGCAGGGTCGCCTCGTGGGGCTCGCGTTCGCGGGACGCAGCGTCTCGAACCTCGACCGATCCATCGCGTTCTATGAGGCGCTCGGGTTCAAGCTCGATCCGGCTGCGCCGCCCGTCTGGCGCCACGACGAGGTCTTCCAGCGCATCGATGGCATCGGGAAAGCGCGGGGCGTCACGACGCGCATGGCGAAGATGTATCTCGACGAGCCCGCCGGGGGGCGCTTCGTGATCTACCTGCAGGAGCTGAAGGGCATCCCGCGCCGCAATCTCTCGCACCATACGGCCTGGGAGCCCGGTGCGAGCCACTTCGCGCTCGTCGCGCCCGATGCGCAATCCCTGTGGTCGCGCCTCGAGGCGAAAGGCATGCTGCACGCCCTCTCCTGGGGCGGGAAGCTGATCGCGCCGCCCGGTCAGAAGAAGGGCACGATCGCCTACATCACCGACCCCGACGGCATGGACATCGAGATCATCGATCAGCGTCCCGCATCGCCTGCAGTCGACGGCCGGCCTGCACGTCCTGCGCTGCCTGCCGGCGTCAATCACGTCGGACTGGTCGTGCTCGATTCGGCCAAGGCGCGCGCCTTCTACGGAGACCTGCTCGGCGGAAGACTCGTGAGCGCCAATTCGCCGTGGATGCACGGTGACTTCTACGACGCCGCGGTCGGCGGCCACGGCAACATTCTGCGGTTCTCCAACGAATCCTTCCCGGCCGCGTTCGAGGCGCGACTCGCCGGCTCCGATCCCGCGCTCAAGAGTCCCGCACCCGGCTCGCGCATCAACTTCGAGCTCGTCGAGTTCCAGAACCGCAAGAAGCCTGTCGTTCCAGCCCGCATCACGGACATCGGCATCGGCTATGTCGGCTTCGAGGTACAGGGACTCGAGGCGTTCCTCGCCCGAGCGAAAGCCGCCGGCGCGCGAATGGTGTCCGACGGCATCGTCACGATGCGCGGCGGCGGCACCCGAGTCGCCGTGATCCGCGATCCGGATGTTGGAGGGTTCGTCGAGCTCTTCGATTACCCGCACAAATGACCGGACGCGAAACCGTGACCGGGGCCGGAACCTTCATGGGCGGTTGGTGGGGCAGCTCTATGATCCGCATCGGTGACGTGCTGTGCCGCAGCAGCCTGGTGCTGCTGCTGGTGGCGGGCATGGGGTCCGCGGCAGCGAGGGGCGAGCGGATCGTGGTCTACGGGGCCACGGGCGCGATCGGCAGCGTCATCGCACAAGAGGCCTTGAGGCGCGGAGACATTGTGGTCGGCGTCGCTCGCGATCCCACGAAGCTCAAGATCAGCAATCCCGACTACACGGCCGTCGCGGGCGATGTCACCGACCTGGACAGCTTCAAACGCATTACGCGGGGTGCAGATGCGGTGATCATCTCGGTGTTAGATCACGGCGAGAGCCATGCGCCCGAGAATTCCGTATCGGCGCGGGCGGCGAAGGTCGCCGTTGAAGCCTACACGGGGGTACCGCTCAGTCCCCACGTCATCCAGATCGGGGGCGCCCCGACGATATACGAGACTCGGAAGGCGATGCTCGCGCATCTGCACCTCCCGGCCGGTAGTCCCATGTATGGCATCATCCTCGGGCATCTGATCGCTTTGCAGACCTACCGCGCGAGCCACATCCGGTGGACGGTTCTCACGCCGCCGCTCGACATCCAGGGATGGAAGATGGGTGCGCCGCCTCAGCCGCACCGCACGGGCAAGTACCGCGTCTCGACCACCCAGCTCGTGCACGACGCACAGGGCCATAACGCGATCAACATCGCCGATCTCGCGGTGGCGGCTGTCGATGAGGCGGAGCATCCACGCTTTGTCGGCAAGCGATTCACCGTGGGGTACTGACAGCACGGGCAAGCGCAGGGCTGGGCCGATGTGTCGGGCCGAAGTCCCTCGCGGACGCTGGCGTGATCCGCCACCTGGCGAGATATTGCATGGGCGGCATCCCCAAGAGATCGGTGAAGCGCTCCGCGAGGACCGAGCGCGACAGTCCAACCTTTTTTCCCAGCTCGCCGATGGTCCAGTCGTGCGCTGGACTCCCGTGCATCAGCGCCAGCGCTCTGCCAACGAAGGGGTCTCGCAGACCTGCCAGCCACCCGGCCCGCTCCGCCGGCATGCTCTCCATGTGACGGCGCACCACTTCGATGAACATGAGCTCACTGAGCTTGGCGAGAACGCTCTCGCTGAGAGGACGCATCCTTGCCGGAAGATTCGCGCCTTAACTGCCGCAGAGGCGGGTGTAGCGGAGCCGCCTTCTGGCTTCGCCATGAGGTCTTCAGCGAAAAGCGGCGACGTTCTCTCGGACCCACTGACCAAATGAGATCGGCTCACGACCCAGAACGCGTGTCACGGTATCGGTCAGCCCGGCCAGCTGTCCCGCGCGAATGGCGCGGAATATGGAGAGATGGTAGCCGACCGACTCGGGGGATTCTCCACGAGCCTCCCAACGGCTTCGCTCCTCATTGTCGGAGATGACTTGGAACATCAGCGGCCGACCGATGGCGTTGCCGATGATGGCCACCATTTGACCGTAGCTTAGTGCCTCGGGCCCCGTAATGGGCAGCTCCAGTCCATCGAAGCGCGTTGTGGTCAGCGCGACGACAGCCACGTCCGCAATGTCATGTGGATGAATCAAGGCGATCCTGCCGTCTGCGGTCGAGGAGCGCACCACACCCTGGGATTTGATTGCGTCTGTCCACGCGAGGGCGTTGCTCATGAAGCCGGAGGGCTGCACGAAGGTGTATCCGATACCGCTCGCGCGGATAGCGGCCTCTCCCTGCGCATGCCACACGCCGGTGCCGACGTTCTGTTGATGCACGTCGATGGTCGATAGCTTCACGATATGCCGGACACCAGTCGCCCGTGCCTCTTTGGCCGCGAGCTCATCACGCGCCGCAAGCGCAGGGCCGGCGTTCACGAGAAATACTCGATCGATACCCCGAAATGCCTCCGCGAGCGAGCCGGAGTCCGCCAGATCTCCCTCAACGACGTCAACAGATTGGCCATAGCGCGAGCGCACCTTGTTCGCATCGCGGGCAAAAAGTCGGGGACGCTCGCCCATGGCGAGCAGCCGCTCGACGACGAGGGAGCCTATGTTTCCGGTCGCTCCGGTGATCAGGTAGGCCATGCGGACGTTCCTGGCTTAAGATATGTATGAAAGCTCACGTTTACTCGGCATAGGTTACCTGCGCGCGGCCGGGTTGTGGACTCGCTTTCCTCGGAGCGGCCCCGGTCGTGAGAAATCGTGTTCTGAGCGCCACAGGTTGAGAATTGCTCAGGTTTTATCTTGGGATTCGACGATGGGATCGAGACGGAAGTCAGGTGGACGGCAGCCTCATATCGGGCATCCGGTCCGCAGACGCGTGCCGCGACAGCGGCGCGCGCAATTGACGGTAGAGGCCATCCTCGATGCGGTAGTCAGCGTTCTCAAGCGTGAGGGCGTTGCGGCCGTTACGACCAACCGCGTGGCCGAAGTGGCGGGTGTCAGCATCGGCTCGCTCTATCAGTACTTTCCGGACAAGCGGGCGATGTTCATCGCCTTGCACAGGCGCCACATCGAGCAGATCGACCGGCAGGTCCAACGTGTCACGATGGACCATGCCGGCTCCGCTCTTGAGGAGCTGATCCGGGCAATGCTCACGGTCATGATTGATGCCCATACGGCAGACCCCGAGCTTTACGAGCTGCTGGCCAGTGAAGTGCCGCATCGTGGCGGCGGAACGCGAAGTTTCGCTTCCCGGTTGCACGGCGTCTTTCGAGTCGCGATCGCTTCCAGGAGCAGGGAGCTGCGTGCTCGCCGTGATCCAGACCGTATGGCGTTCGTGGTGGCGCACATGGTGGAGGCGCTTTCACATGGAGCGGTACTGCGCCGGCCGGCGAGCGTCTCGCTGGCGGCTGCCAGAGAAGAAGCGACACGCGCGGTGCTGGCGTATCTGCGGGCGTAATCGGAACGCGGCAACGGATCGTTCAGGAGGCCGCAGGCGGCTCGATGCCCGCCACCGAGCGGCCGCCGTACTGAGCGGAGCTCGCGCGCTCTCCGCGCACGATGGCGTCGAAATTCGGCCCCGATGCGCTGCGCTCCAGCGTGCGGGCCTGCAAGTCGAGCTGGCGGAGAGCGCTCAGCTTGTCATCGCTTCCGAGCTTCGCTCGACCGACGGCGTCCTTCATGACGCGAAGCGTCTCGTCATAGACTCGAAGCGGCACCGGAAACGGATGCCGGTCCTTGCCGCCGTGCGCGAACGAGAACCGCGCGGGGTCGGTGAACCGCGACGGCGCCCCGTGCACGACTTCGGCGACGAGCGCAAGCGCCGCGACCGTGCGCGCTCCGATGCCCGGCGTGAGCAGCAGATCGGCGAAGTCCTTGGGCCCACGGTCGGCGGCGGCCGCGAGCGTTCCGTGAAGCCTGCGAAGCATCACGTCCGAGAGGCGCACGTCGTGATGCGCGGGCATTTGCAGGTGAGGCAGAGGCGCTTGCCTCTCGCCTCGAAGCTCGGGAAACAGATCGAGAGCCTGCCCGCCCGCCGAGCCCCGAAGCTTGCGCAAGACGGCGAGCGGACGGTCCGGGCCCCCGTGAACCAGCTCGAGCCCGGCGCGGCGATTGCGATCGGCGCGCGCGTCCGCGAGATTGACAATGGCGCCCTGATTGCGGCCCTCGATGGCGGCGTGCGGAGAATCGAGGAAGCTCTCGAGCCCTTCGGAGAGCCAGTGGTAACGCCGCGCCTCTCGCGAGGCAGTATTCATGCCCTGCTGCACGACGCACCACTTGCCGTCGGCACCGACCACGAAGGTGTGCAGGTACAGGCCGTAGCCGTCCTGGACGGCCGCGCTATCGACTTTGGCGACGAGCCGGCTCGTGCGCGCGAGGGCGGCGCCATCGAGTCCGGTCCTCTCGCCCACGGCGGTGAGCTCGGCAGGCGTCTCGAGCGAATGCCGTCCGCGTCCGCCGCAGACGTAGAGTCCGAGCTCGCCCTGCAGCGGTGCGAGCCCCCGCTTGAGTGCGCCCATCACACTCGTCGTGATGCCGGAAGAGTGCCAGTCCATGCCCATGACGGCCCCGAAAGACTGGAACCAGAACGGATGCGCGAGCCGCCGCAACAGCTCGTCACGTCCGTAGTGATGCACGATGGCCTCGGTGATGACGCGCCCGAGAGACGCCATGCGTGCCGCGAGCCACGGTGGCACATGTCCCGTGTGCAAGGGGAGATCGGCATGACCGGTGCGCGTGGCCATCGGCATAGTGTGCGCCATCCGCTCCGGACGGGTAGTCTCCCGACCATGGCGCGCAACATCGAAATCAAGGCGAAGGTGAGAGACCTCGGCGAGATCGAGCGGCGAGCGAGCGCGCTCGCCGACCGAGGTCCGTTCGAGCTCGTCCAGGACGACACGTTCTTTGCATGCCCGAACGGCCGGCTGAAGCTGCGCGAGCTCGCTCC
>JASHTA010000165.1 GCA_030040795.1 Gammaproteobacteria bacterium
ACGTCCTCGCCTCGCGCGACACGGGTGAGATCACCGGAACGGCCGAGGTTGAACACCCTGAGCGGCAGGCGGTTGTCGCGGCACATCACGATCGCCGTGGCGTCCATGACGTTGAGCTTGTCGGTCAGCACCTTATCGAAGGTGAGGCGGGGGTAGTGCACCGCGGCCGGGTTGCGGATCGGATCGTCCGAGTACACCCCGTCCACCTTGGTCGCCTTGAGGAGCACATCGGCATCGATCTCGATGGCGCGCAGCGCGGCGGCCGTATCCGTGGTGAAGAAGGGATTGCCGGTGCCTCCGGCGAAGACGACGACGCGCCCCTTCTCGAGGTGGCGAATGGCGCGGCGGCGGATGTAGTCCTCGCAGACCTGATTGATGCGGATGGCCGACATGACCCGCGACTGCAGGCCGAGGCTCTCGAGGGAGTCCTGCATGGCGAGCGCGTTCATGACCGTCGCGAGCATGCCCATCTGGTCGGCGGTTCCGCGATCCATTCCGGCGCGCGCGAGGCCCGCGCCCCGGAAGATGTTGCCGCCGCCGATCACAAAGGCGACCTGGATCCCCATCCCCGCGATCGCCACGATCTCGCCCGCGATGCGCCTCAGCACCACCGGATCGATGCCGTAGTCGGTCGAGCCCATGAGGGCCTCGCCGGAGAGCTTCACGAGCAAGCGAGCGTAGCGGGGCGGGGCTGGCGTAGTCATGGTGTTCGACCCTCATGGCCTCTCGAGGCCGATAAAGAAGACCCCGCCGCGGCGGGGTCTTCCTTGCACAGCGGCTCAGTGCCGGACCGGATCGTCCGGATTGCGCTTCACCTGCGCCATCACCTCGGCGACGAAGTCGCCTTGCCGCTTCTCGATGCCCGCGCCGACCTCGAAGCGGTCGAACGCTGCGACACTCGCACGAGCGCCCTTGAGCAGCTTCTCGACGGAGATGTCGGGATCCTTCACGAAGGACTGGCCGGCGAGGGTGAGCTCCCCGAGGGATTTCCGCAGCCGGCCCTCGACCATCTTCGCGACGATCTCGGGAGGCTTGCCCTCGCCTTTCGCCTGCTCGGTGAGGATCTCACGCTCCTTCGCCACCACCTCGGCCGGCACGTCGGCCGCCGCCACGTACTTCGGGCCGCTCGCCGCGACATGCATGGCGAGATCGTGCGCCAGCGCGGCATCGCCGCCATTGACCGCTACGAGCGCGCCGATGCGCGTGCCATGCACGTACGCGCCGAGGTGCCCCGGCGCCGCGAGCACGGCGAAGCGCCGCACGCCGATATTCTCGCCGATTCGGGCGACGAGGGCGCGGCGGCGCTCATCGACCGTCTCGCCGCTCGCGAGCCGGGCTTCGAGGAGCGCCTCGATGGAGGCCGGCCGGTCGGCAAGCGCGAGCGCCGCGACTTCCTGGGCAAAGGCGCGAAAATCCTGCTGGCGCGCCACGAAGTCGGTCTCGCAATTGACCTCGACCATCGCGGCGGCGCGCCCGTCGGGCGTCTTCTCGACCACGATGACGCCCTCCGCCGCGACCCTGGTCGCCTTCTTGTCCGCCTTGGCGAGTCCTTGCTTGCGCATCATCTCGGCGGCGGCGTCGAGATCGCCCTTGGTCTCGACGAGCGCCTTCTTGCACTCCACGACGCCCGCGCCCGTGCGGTCACGGAGCTGTTTCACGGCCTCGGCTGTGATGTTCATGAGCGACCTCCGCCCGTCTCCGGACCGGCTCCGCTCTCCTCGCCGCCGCTGCGAGTCTTGCGGCGAGTCCCCGCCGCCCGTCGCGGCGGACTCGGCACGGCCGGGGCGCTCTCCACATCCCCCGTGCTCTCCTCTGTCTCGTCGAGGTCGTCGAACTCCCCGCTATCCTCCGTGGCCACGGGGGGCGTCTTGACTGCCGGGAGGCGCCGGCGCTGCGGGGCCTTCTTGCGTACGGTCGGCTGCGGGCGCTGCCGTCCGCGTGCCGACTTCTTTCGGGGCTGGCCGGACTCATCGAGCTCGACGAACTCGTCCTCGCCGACCGCCACCGCGGGCACCGATGCCTTGCCCTCGATGACCGCGTCCGCAATGCCCGCGCTGTAGAGCTGGATGGCGCGCATCGCATCGTCGTTGCCGGGAATCACGTAGTCGATGCCCTCGGGGGAACAGTTGGTATCCACGACGGCGACCACGGGAATACCGAGCTTTTTCGCCTCATGCAGGGCGATCCGCTCGTGACCCACGTCGATGACGAAGAGCACGTCGGGAAGCGACTCCATCTGCTTGATGCCGCCCAGGCTTCTCTCGAGCTTGTCCATCTCGCGGCGCAGCTGCGTCGCCTCCTTCTTGCCACGCTTGTCGAGAGCGCCGCTCGTCGAGAGCTCGGTGAGCTCCGCTAGCCGCTTGATCGACTGGCGAATGGTCTTGAAATTCGTGAGCATGCCGCCCAGCCAACGCTGATTGACGTACGGCATGCCGCAGCGCTCGGCCTCCTTCTGCATGGCTTCGCGCGCCGAGCGCTTCGTGCCGACGAACAGCGCCTTGCCGCCGTCGGCGATGACGCCCTTCACGAAGTTGGCCGCCTCGATGTACAGGGGCTGCGTCTTCTCGAGGTTGATGATGTGGATCTTGTTACGCTCTCCGAAGATGAAAGGGGCCATCTTCGGGTTCCAGAAGCGGGTTTGATGTCCGAAATGGACTCCCGCCTCCAGCATCTGTCGCATGGACACGCCGGGCATGAATGCTCCTACAATCGGGTTGAGCCTCCGCGCATCCCAAACGGCCATTCCGGGCGCCGCCGCCGAAGCGTGAGCGCAGGGAACACCCAGCCGCCTGGATACCGATACGCGTGTGGGTTTCCTCGTTGCCAACGAGGGCCGCGCTTTATACCATGAACATCCCACTGGAACAACGTCTTACGCGCCCCGATATCCACGCCATGCCCGTCACGATCAAATCCCCCGAAGAGCAGGCGAAGATGCGGGTCG
>JASHTA010000166.1 GCA_030040795.1 Gammaproteobacteria bacterium
GCGCAGTGCCGCCGAGCGCCAGGAGAACCACGGTCGCGAACAGGATCGATATCGAGCGCGAGGTTTTCATGCGGGCAGCTTAAGGCAATTCGCCCACGTGACCATCGACTTGTGGCGAGCGGGACCAGAGCAGGGGCGAGCGGCGAGACAGGTGACGCCGGCTCGCGAATCTCCAGGGCCTCCGCGCGAGTCTCCACGGCGTCCGCGCGAATCTTCAAGGCGCCGCCCGCAGCCTCGGATTGCGCAATTTCGGTCGGGCTATGGTGCTCGAGAGCAGCTATCGTGCAGGCCAGCGAGGAGAATATCCGATTGAACGTGGCCGCCGTGGAGCGCGTGGCGTGCGCGCTTTGACCCGCTGGGAGAGGTGAGGAGCAGGATCATGACGACACAGTACCGCCTCGATGAGGTCCAGATCGTCACTTTCGAGGACACTCGGATCGCGGCGCTCGAGTATCGCGGTGACGCGCGGTCGATCGGCGATGCGATCCGCAAGTTCATCGAATGGCGCAAGCAAAATCAGCTGTCGCCCAAGGTGAGCTCGACGTTCACCGTCGTCCATCACCACCCCGCAACGGAGGATGACGGCGAGTGCCATTACGAGCTATGCGCCTCCACCGAGCGCGGCGTTCCGGAGAATTCCATCGGGATCGTCGAGAAGGTCATCCCCGGCGGCCGATGCGCGCGGCTGCGGCACATCGGCTCGGAAGACCCTCTCGGCGAGTCCGTGAGCTTTCTCTATTCACAATGGTTGCCGCAGAGCGGCGAGGAGCTCCGGGACTTCCCCCTCTATTTCCAGCGCGTCCGCTTCTTTCCGGACGTGCCCGAGCTTGAGGCCGTGACGGATATCTATCTGCCGCTCCGATGAGCGTGAGCGGAGCTGCTCTTCGTCATTCTGTGAGTCTATGAAGTGCGTCCAAATCGTAGACGTGTATCCCGGCCGGCACCGATGCCGGCCTCTTGCGCACGAATAGCAGTTGCCGGACCGAGCGGTCCGCCACTGGGAAGCGCATGGCTCGAGCGGAAAGCTCGCGGGCGGCGGCGGAGAGACCGGTATTCGCAGACCATCGGCATTCGCCAAGGTCGACCCACCCGTCCCCGCGAACTCCCACGACGTCGATCTGTACGGCACGGTCCCAGTATTCTCCGATCTGAAACTGCCCGCTAACGCCCTCCTTCGAGTAGATCAACGGCAAGAGCTCGCGGCAAAGGCGCTCGAATCCGTCACCACAGAAGGCTTCCCACTGAGGCGCGACGAGCTGCTCGAACGTGCGGTCGGGCGGGTGACGCCGCAGCGCGCTCCAGTTCGGCTCGACGAACCTGAACCAGAAGCGCAGCAGAGGATCAGAGATTCGATATACGACGGAAGTCCGCGGCGCAAGCTCACCGCTCAAGGGCACGATGCGCTCGAGATAGCCGAGAGACACGAGGCTTTTCAAGTGAGGCGCGAGAGCGCTGGCCGTCAGGCCTGCGGCGCGAGCGATATCCGATTGGGAACGGCGTCCGAGCGCAACGGCTTCGAGGACGCTGGCAGCCTGCTTGACCTCCGAGAGCTCCTCCCGCAGGAGGAAATCCGGCTCGCGCTGGAAGAAACCATCGATCTCGAAGAACTCCTGCGCGATGTTCTGAGCTACCGAGCGCGCGGAGTCGAAGCGCTTGAGATATGCGGGAATTCCCCCGCAGACGAAGTATGCACGGGTTTGCTCGCCGAGGGACCAGCGGGAGTGAAACTCCGCTGCTTCCCGGAAGCTGAACGGCTCCAGGCGCATGTCCGCTGTCCCGCGTCCGTGCAGAGGCGAACGCGCTCCCAGGATCTCTCGTTCCATGAAGCCGATGAACGAACCGCAGAGTACCAGCATCAACCGGTTGCTGCGCTGCCATTCGAGATCCCAGAGGCGCTGGATGACGGATGGGGCCTCGGGGCTCGATTGACACAACCACTGGAACTCATCAAGAACGAGCAATAGCTTTTTGTCGGGCGGCGCGGCCCCGACGACCAGGCGTAGCGCGGCCTCCCATGTCGCCGGCGCTGATTCCGCGAGGTGCGGTGCGTCGAGCCACTCTGCTGCGGCGCGTACGAAATCTGCGATCTGCGGCGTGCGCAGCTTGTCGCTCGCCGTGAAATAGACTGTCGGCTTGCGAGAGGCGAATCGTAGCAGCAACTCCGTCTTGCCGACTCGGCGGCGGCCGTATACGGGAACGAGAGCGGACTCGGGCGAAGCGTAGCGCCGCTCCAGAGCGTCGAGCTCGCGGCGGCGACCGATGAAGCCCACGGAGGAGAGAGGCATGCCGGCAGCTTGCTCTCCAGAGACTTACTAAGTCAATACTTATTAAGTGAGTACTTATTAAGAGAGTGCTTAATAAATTTGCCGGAGCCACTGGAAGCATCGCCGTGGCCGACCGGCGTCAGGCGCGGGCGGGCGCACACGGGATTAGTGGAGCACGAGGTTGGTGGAGCACGCGCTCTCAGCTCTCCGTCCGCACCACGAGGATCCCCACTCCCACGACGATCAGTCCGATGCTGGCCCACAGGGGAACGTCAATCCGCGACCTGTGCGAAATGGAGAGTTCGAGCGAGCCGAACTTGGCCTCGTGCGTCTCGCGCGTATAGGTGAATCCGCGATAGATGAGTCCCAGCGTTCCTGCGACGATCAGGACGATGGCGGCGAGCTGCTTCGCTTTCATGGCTCCCCCTGAGATGGCCGGATTCGCGCGCACTGCCGCAGCGGCGCAAGATCCATCATAGTCATTCTGTGCGGGCCCTGCTCGCGTCGCGCGGACTTCGCGCGGAGCGCAGGGCATGCTCGGCAATGACGGTGCACACGGCATCGATCGCCGGCCGCCGGGCTGTCGTCTTGCGCCAGAGGGCGCCGACGTGCCGCGTGGGGACAGGCCGCGCCAGCGGCCGGATCACAACGCCGCGGGTAGAGCCATAGGCTCCCTTGCCGGCGAGCTCGGGCAGCAGCGTGACGCCGGCGCCCGCGGCCACCATCTGCCTCAGCGTCTCGAGGCTCGTCGCTCGGAAATCCTGATGCTCCTGTACGCCGGCGCGGCTGCAGAGCGCGAGCGCCTGGTCGCGTAGGCAGTGGCCTTCCGTGAGGAGCATCAGGGGCTCTTTCTGCAGCTCCTCCAGCCGGATGGCTGCCCGCTCCGCGAGGCGGTGGTGCGCCGGGACCGCGACCTGGAACGGCTCCTCGTACAGCTCGCGAGCCTCCAGCCCGTCAAGGTCGACAGGCAGGGCGAGGATGCCGAGATCGATCTCCCCGGCATGCAGCTTCTCGAGCAAAGGTGCGGTTTGATGCTCGTAGAGGAGCAGCGTCAGACGCGGCAGCGCCTTGCGGATGGCCGGCATGACCCGTGGTAGGAGGTAGGGTCCGATGGTCGGTATCAAGGCGACGCGCAGCCGGCCAGCGAGCGGGTCGCGATGCGCACGGGCGAGGGTCACGACCTCCTCGCTCGCCTCGAGCATGCGGCGCGCGCGAGCGACGATCTCCTCGCCGGCTTCCGTCAACGCAATGCGCTTCGGCTGCCGCTCGATGAGCTGGACGCCGAGGTAGTCCTCGAGCTTCTTGAGCTGCGCCGACAGCGTCGGCTGGCTCACGAAGCAGCGCTCCGCCGCGCGGCCGAAGTGCCGGGTGTCCGCGACGGCGACCAGATAACGAAGGTCCTTGAGCTTGATATCCGCCATGGCCTCCCCGATATATGGGCTCTATCGGGATTATAAACTCAATCGATTGGATCTTGGATTCCTGGGGCGCGACGATGCGCCACGTGGAAAGTCTCACGCACAGGCGACAGGAGTAGACATCATGCTGAGGATTGGACAGAAATTCCCGGATTACGCGCTGACAGGAGTCGTCTCGAGCGATCCGGCCACCGCGTTCCAGGCGATCGACACGCAGACCTTCGCGGGAAAGTGGCGGGTCGTCTTCTTTTGGCCCAAGGATTTCACGTTCGTGTGTCCCACGGAGATCGCGGGCTTCGCGAGGCTCGACAAGGAATTCAAGGCGCGTGATGCGCAGCTCCTCGGGGCGAGCATCGACAGCGAGTACGTACACCTCGCGTGGCGCCAGCAGAAGGAGGAGCTGAAGAGCCTGCCGTTCCCGATGCTCTCCGATATCAAACGCGAGCTGAGCGGCGCGCTCGGCATTCTCGATGCCGACGCGGGCGTGGCGCAGCGGGCGACGTTCATCGTGGACCCGGAGGGCGTTGTACGCTTTGTGTACGTCACCGATCTCAATGTCGGCCGCAGCCCGGACGAAGTGCTGCGCGTTCTCGATGCGCTGCAGACCGACGAGCTTTGCCCCTGCAACTGGCACAAGGGCGAGGAGACGCTCAAGGCCGCCTGAGCACCGCAGTCGGGCCGCTAGGAGCCGCACGGCACAGACGGAGATACCCCATGACGACTACGACTCTCGATACGCTTCGCGATGCGCTGCCGGACTACGCGCGCGACCTCAAGCTCAATCTCGGCACCGTACTCACGCCGGCCGGTGCGCCCGGCCTCACCGAGAAGCAGATCTGGGCCGTTGCGCTGTCCTCGGCCATCGCATCGCGCAATGTCACCCTGGCCCGCGCCATTGAGCAGCTTGCCGCGCCGTATCTCGGCGCGAGCGAGGTGAGCGCCGCGCGGGCCGCCGCGGCGATCATGGGCATGAACAACATCTACTATCGCTTCTTACACCTGGTCGAGGATCCGGAGTACAAGCAGCTGCCTGCCCGGCTGCGCATGAACGTCATTGCGCAGCCGGGAGCCGGCCGCGTCGACTTCGAGCTCTGCTCGCTCGCCGTGTCGGCCATCAACGGATGCGGGACGTGCGTCGCCTCCCACGAGAGGCAGATCCGCCAGCATGGCTTGACACGCGAGGCGGTGCAGAGCGCCGTGAGGATCGCCTCCGTCATCCATGCAGTCGCCGGGGTATTGGAGTACGAGTCGTACGACCCGGCGCGAGCGAGCACCGCGGCTTGACGCGGCCTGAGGTGACGCGAGCTCAAACGACGCGGTTGCGGGAGTCGCCGCGGAGAAAGGCTTCGATGTTCGCCGCAACCTCATCCAAACATCGTTGCCGCGCCTCCCGCGCGGACCAGGCGATGTGGGGGGTGATGAGGTAATGGGGTAGATCCGTCGCGAGCAGCGGACTGCCATCCACTGGAGGCTCCTGCGTCAGCACGTCGATGGCAGCGCCGCCGATGCGACGGGCGCGGAGCGCGTCCGCGAGCGCCTGGGAGTCGATCAATCCACCGCGCGCGGTGTTGATGAGCAGCGCGTCGGGCTTCATCAGCGCGAGCTCACGCGCGCCGATCAGGTTCTGCGTGGCGGCCGTCAAGGGGCAGTGGAGGCTCAGCACGTCTACCTGCGGCAGCATCTCGTGCAGGTCGATCCTTCCAGGCGTGCGCTCTGCGCCCGCGCGGTTCGCTATGACGACTCGCATGCCGAGCGCAGCTTGGGCGGCCTGCGCGACGGAGCGGCCGAGCGTTCCGTAGCCGACGATCCCCAGCACCCGGCCGGAGAGCTCCCGGATCGGGAAATCGAGCATCGTGAATTGCGGGCTGCGTCCCCAGGAGCCGTCGGTGGCGAGCTGGCCGAACTCCCGCAGCCGGTGCGTGAGCAGCAGGATGGCCGCAAGCACATGTTGCGTGACGGAGGTCGTGCAGTAGTCGCGGACGTTGCAAACAGCGATGCCGCGCTCGCGCGCGGCGTCCAGATCGACGTTGTTCGTGCCCGTTGCGGCGACGGTGATGAGCCGCAGCGAGCGGTCAGTCTCCATCCGCTCGCGCGTCATGCGCAGCTTGTTGAGCAGGACGATCTCGCAGCCGGCGATGCGCTTCACGATCTCGCCGTCGGGCGTCACGTCGTGCAGCTCGAGTCCTGGAAGAATGCGCTCGAGACGGCTCGTGTCGAGGTCGCCACGGCTCAGAGTCGCAAAATCGAGGAAGACCGCCTTCACTGCGGGGCTCTCCAAAAGCGCGGCGCTCAGTCCCTGAAGTTGTTGAACTGGAGCGGCAGCTCGAGGCCGGATTTGCGCAGGAGCTGCATGGCGGCCTGCAGATCGTCCCTCTGCTTGCCGGTGATGCGGACCTTGTCTCCCTGGATGCTCGCCTGCACCTTGAGCTTCGAGTCCTTGACGAGGCGGGCGATCTTCTTCCCCATCTCGGTGTCGATGCCGTGGCGCAGAGCGACCTCCTGAGTGGCCGCGGAGAGCGCGATTTGAGGCTCCTTCGGATCCATGCAGGCCGCCTCGACGCCGCGCTTCGCCAGGCGCAGCTTGAGGATCTCGAGCATCTGCTTCAACTGAAAGTCGACCTGCGCGTGCAGCGTCACGACGAAGTCCTTCACCTCGAAGCGCGCGCCCGTGTCCTTGAAGTCGAAGCGCTGCGCCAGCTCGCGATTCGCTTGATCGACAGCGTTCGTGACTTCGTGCGTGTTGAGCTCGGAGACGACATCGAAGGAGGGCATGGCGAACCTCTGGCACGGGGGCTCACGGCGCGGGCGGGTTCGCAGGCAGGTCCTTGAATTTCAATGAGAAGCTCTACCCGAACCGCGCGCCAAAGCTATTCTAGCGGAACGCGAAGGGTACGCACGAGCCCGGCCGCGCCGCTCGAAACGCCTGCGATTCTCAGGCCGCGTGCCCGCACCTTGACGCCCGCCCGGCGCCCCGGCCATACTGGAACGCAATGTCAATGCAGCCTCACAACGCGCTCGCTCGCTGGTGGTGGCGCCGCTCGCTTCGGAGTGGGTGCCGGATGCTGCTGTCGTAAATCGACTCTAGTTTCACCGAACCAAAACCCATCTCCGGACGGCTCCGAGATGGGTTTTTTGTTATGGGAAGTCAAGTTGAAAGCTCCATTCGACATCCCAGGCGATCTCGATACGCCCGTCTCGGCGTTCATGAAGCTCGCGGCGTTCCGGCCGCAGTTCCTGCTCGAGAGCGTCGAGGGCGGTGAGCGGCTCGCCCGTTATTCCTTCATCGGCTTCGGCGAAGGTCTCGAGGTGCGGCTCGGCCGCGACGGTCTCACGATCGGAGCGGAGCGGCGGCCGATCCCCGCGACGGCGGCGGAGCTGCTCGCCGCGTTACGCGCCGCACTCGCTCGCGCGCCACAGCCGCAACCGCAGATCGAGGGCGTGCCGCTCGCCGGAGGGCTCGTCGGGTATGCCGGCTACGACATCGTGCGCTCCTTCGAGCGCCTGCCGGCGCGCACGGGTCTCGAAAGCGGCATGCCCATCCTGCACTACGCCGCTCCGCGATCGCTGCTCGTCTTCGATCATTTGACGCGCGGCATCGCCTTGCTCCACGCAGGCCCAGACGACGAGCGTCGCGCCGTCCGCAGGGAAGTCATGCGGGCGCTGCGCGGTGCGTTGCCGAACGGTGCGGCCCGCGGCCGTTATGGAGCACCGACTGCCTCCTGCAGCCGCGAGCAGCATCTTGCGGGGGTGAGACGGGTGCAGGAATACATCGCCGCGGGCGATGTCTATCAGCTCGTCCTCTCCACGCGCTTCGCCGGCCGGCACGAGCTCGATCCCTTTCAGGCGTACCGGGCGCTGCGGCTCATCAATCCTTCTCCCTACATGTATTACTGCGCGCTCGGGGACGTGACGGTGGTCGGCTCCTCTCCCGAGGCGCTCGTCAAGCTGAAGGGAGGCCGGGCGCAGCTGAGGCCCATTGCCGGTACGCGGCCGCGCGCCGACGATGCGGCCGCAGACCTTCAGCGCGAGGCGGAGCTGCGCGCCGACCCGAAGGAGAATGCCGAGCACGTCATGCTCGTCGATCTCGCGCGCAACGATCTCGGGCGCGTCGCGCGCGCCGGCAGCGTGGGAGTCGATCCCTACCGCGCGATCGAGCGCTACAGCCATGTGATGCACATCGTGAGCGGCGTCAACGGAGAGCTCGCGCCGGGGCGCGATGCATTCGACCTGTTCGCCGCGTCGTTTCCGGCGGGGACTCTCGTTGGGGCGCCGAAGGTGCGGGCGATGCAGATCATCGACGAGCTCGAGCCGGTGGGCCGCGAGCTCTACGGCGGCACGGTCGGATACTTCGGCGCCCGCGGCGACATGGACCACGCGATCACCATCCGCACGCTCGTGTTTCACGGGGACGAGTACAGCTACCAGGCCGGAGGAGGCATCGTCGCCGACAGCGTTCCGGAGGCCGAGCACGAGGAAGTCCTCGCCAAGAGCGCCGCCGTCCGGCGCGCACTCGAGCTCGCGGAGGAGGGACTGTGAAGCCGCGCTTACTGCTCATCGACAATTACGACTCCTTCACCTACAACCTGGTGCAGGCGTTCCTCGTGCTCGGTGCGGACGTTTACGTTCACCGCAACGACGAGATCACCGTGAGCGAGGCGCTTGCGTTCGCCCCCTCTCATCTCTGCATCTCGCCGGGACCGTGTACTCCGTACGATGCGGGCGTCTCGATGGATATGATCCGCGCATTCGCCGGACGCATTCCGGTTCTCGGCGTATGCCTCGGACATCAGTCGATCGTAGAGGTGTTCGGCGGCAAGGTGGTGCGCGCTCAGCGCCTCATGCATGGCAAGACCTCGGCGATCACCCACGACGGACGCACCGTCTTTGAGGGTCTGCCGCAACATTGCGAGGTGGGGCGCTATCACTCGCTCATTGCCGCACCGGAGCGGATGCCGCGGGAGCTCGAGGTGAGCGCTCTCACCCCGGAGCGCGAGATCATGGGAGCGCGGCACCGGACGCTGATGGTGGAGGGCGTTCAGTTCCACCCGGAGAGCATCTTGACGCCGGACGGTCCGCGGCTGCTGCAGAACTTCCTGCTGCAGGCGGGGGGAACGCGTACTCGCGAGTCGCAGGCCGGAGCCGCGGATGTTCTCTCAGCGTAAATTGCTCGAGCGGCTGCTCGAGCGCCGTGACCTCTCGGAGGGGGAAGCCGAAGAGCTGGCCGGCGCGCTCGCCCAGCCCGACGCTTCACCGGCCGTGGCGGGCGCGGTGCTCGTGGCGCTGCGTATCAAAGGAGTCGTGGCGGACGAGGTCCGGGGATTTGCGAAGGGCATGCGGCGCCTCGCGCGGCGCCCCAAGATTCCGGGCGGGATACGCGCCATCGACGTGGTGGGCACGGGCGGTGACGGCTCCGGCAGTCTCAACATCTCGACGGGCACTGCGCTGCTGACCGCCGCGTGCGGTGTGCCGGTCGTCAAGCACGGGAATCGCTCCATCTCGAGCCGCGCGGGCAGCGCCGATGTGCTCGAGGCGCTTGGCCTCGGCATGCCGCTCGACGAGGAGGCCGCGCCTGCCTGTCTCGCCGCCGCGAATTTTACGTTCCTGTTCGCGCCGTACTACCACCCGGCGATGAAGGCGCTCGCTCCCGTGCGCACCGCGCTCGGTGTGCGAACGATCTTCAACATTCTGGGGCCGCTCACGAATCCCGCCGAGCCGCCCCTTCACGTCATCGGTGCGCCGCGCCTCGAGGAGGCACGGCTCATCGCCGACACGCTTGCCGGCATGCCGATCGAGCGCGCGTTCGTGGTGCACGGAGCGGAAGGCTGGGACGAGCCCACGCCCGTCGGACCCTTCACGCTGTTCGACGTGCATCCGGGCCGTGTGGACCTCGAGGTGCGCTCGGCGGCGGATTATGGGCTCGAGAGCTGCACCCGTGACGGCCTCGCGGGAGGCGATGCGCAGCACAACGCGAGTGCCTTGCGCGCGGTCCTCACGGGCGAGGACCGGGGTCCCCACCGTGACTGCCTGCTGCTCGGCGCCGCCCTCGCGCTGGAAGTGGCGGGCGTTGCGCGCTCGCGGCGCGGCGCGGTCGAGCAGGCCGTGCAAGCAATCGACAACGGCGCTGCGCGCCGAGTACTCGATGCCGTGGCCGCCTTTCGCCCGGAGCGGAGCACGGACGGGAGCCCGGCTCCATGAGCGGCGGCTTTCTCGAGCAGATGGCCCGGAGCAGCGCGGAGCGCACGGCGAAAGCACGATCCCGCGTCGGGGAGGGCGAGCTCTTCGCGCGCGCCCGAGCGTCACCGCTTCCTCCACCGCTTGCGCTCAGCGCGCAGGGGTTTGATCTGATCGCGGAATTCAAGCAGCGCTCGCCTGCAGCCGGAAGTCTCGTGCCGGAAGCTCGCGGCCTCGCCACCGAAACTCGAGACCTCACCGAGAGGGTCGAGAGCTATGCTCGAGCGGGCGCAGCGGCCGTATCCGTGCTCACGGAGCCCACGCGCTTCGATGGCTCGCTCGAGCATCTTCAGGCCGCGACGCGCACGCTCGATGCGCTCCGTGTGCCGGCGATGCGCAAGGACTTCCTCGTCGACCCCTACCAAGTGCTCGAGGCGCGTGTCGCAGGGGCCGGCGGCGTTCTGGTGATTCTCCGGATGCTGAGCGAGCGCCAGGCGGACGCCCTGCTCGACTGCGCCCGCGACCTGGGCCTTTTCGTTCTGCTCGAGGCGTTCGACGAGGCCGACATCGACCGTGCACACGCTATCGTGGAGGCACGTCTTGCGCCGGCGCGCGGGGGGACGCAGCGCATGGGAATCGAGCTGCTCGTTGGCGTCAATTGCCGCGATCTCGATACGCTGCATGTCGTGCCGGGCCGCCTCGAGTCACTCGTGGATCGGCTGCCAGGGAGCGTCTCGCGAGTTGCGGAGAGCGGAGTCGGATCGGCGGCGGATGCCGCGAGAGTTGCCGCCGCAGGCTACGACCTCGCGCTGGTCGGCAGCGCGCTGATGACCGGAGGCGATCCGGCTGTGCTGGTGCGCGACATGCTCGGGGCGGGGCGGGGCGCGGCGGGCAGAGGCACTACCGGCCGCGTTGCCGCCGTCCGCGCGACAAACCGAGCGGAGAGCTGATCTCATGTGGGTCAAGATCTGCGGAATGACCACGCCGGAGGCCGTCGAAGCGGCACTCGCTGCACGAGTCGACGCCGTCGGCTTCGTATTCTCGCCATCGCCGCGCCGCCTTTCGCCGGCCGATGCTGTCCGCCTCGCGAGACCCGCTCGTGGCCGGGCCGCCTGCATCGCCGTCACGCAGCATCCTTCGCAGGAGCTGCTCGATGAGATCGTCGCGACGTTCAAACCCGATGTCTGGCAGAGCGATGCGGAGGATCTGGCGGCCCTGCGCGCGCCGCAGGGCCTCGCCGTTCTGCCCGTCCTGCGCGCCGGGCAAGCCACGCCCGAGCGGCTGCCCTCGCGCGTGCTCTACGAAGGGGCTCGCAGCGGCACGGGTGTGGCATGCGATTGGACGGGCGCGATCGCCATGGCCCGCCGCACGGAGCTCGTGCTCGCCGGTGGCCTTTCCGCGGAGACGGTCGCCGCCGCGATCGAGACCGTGGAGCCGTTCGGGGTGGATGTGTCGAGCGGCGTCGAGGAGAGATCGGGCATCAAAAGCCCGAAGAAGATCTTGCAATTTGCGGAAGCTGCGCGAGCGGCGTTCCGGGCGCGCTCCGGCGCGCGCACGGGCCGTTCGGGATCTCGCGCGCACGACGCCACCGAGGAGGAAATGCGATGACGCTCGAGATGGCCCAGGCGGATCGGGAGCGGTTGCTCGCGGAGGCTCGTGCCGGCCGCTTGCCGGATGCGCGAGGCCGCTTCGGCCCCTTCGGCGGGCGCTACGTCCCGGAGACGCTGATTCCGGCGCTCGAGCGCTTGGAGCAGGGTATCCGCGAGCAGCTGCACCGCGCGGATTTTCAAGCGGCGCTCGGGAGCGAGCTGCGGACCTGGGCCGGACGGCCGACCGCGCTGACGCATGCGAAGCGGCTCTCCTCGCAGTGGGGCGCGGAGGTCTGGCTCAAGCGCGAGGACCTCGCGCACACCGGCGCGCACAAGATCAACAATGCGATCGGCCAGGCGCTTCTCGCCATGAGGCTCGGCGCGAAGCGCATCGTCGCCGAGACCGGCGCGGGGCAGCACGGTGTCGCGAGCGCCGCGGCCTGCGCGCGTCTCGGCCTTCCGTGCACGGTGTACATGGGTGAGGTCGACATGGAGCGCCAGGCGCCGAACGTCGGCCGCATGCGCCTGCTCGGCACGACCGTGATTCCCGTGAAGAGCGGCGACCGGACGCTCAGGGCGGCTATCGACGAGGCCATCCGCGACTGGGTGTCGGATCCTCTCGAGACCTACTATCTGCTCGGCTCCGCGATCGGTCCGCATCCTTATCCGTACCTCGTGCGCGAGCTGCAGGCGGTGATCGGACGCGAGGCGCGTGCGCAGATGCTCGAGCAGGCGGGAGGACTGCCCGACGCCGTCATGGCGTGCGTCGGGGGCGGCTCCAACGCCATCGGCCTGTTCCATCCGTTCGTGCCGGACTCGTCGGTGGAGATCATCGGCATAGAGGCCGGAGGCCGCGGCAGCGGCCTCGGCCAGAACGCGGCGACGCTCGCGTTTGGCCGTCCGGGCGTACTCCACGGATGCTATTCCATCCTGCTGCAGGATGAGCACGGCCAGGTTCAGGAGACGCACTCGATCTCCGCGGGCCTCGACTACTCGAGCGTCGGGCCGGA
>JASHTA010000167.1 GCA_030040795.1 Gammaproteobacteria bacterium
CGGCTGCACGGCACGGGCTGCCCACATACCTCTACTACTTCTCATACCTCAGGCCCTCCGAGCGGGGCCACATGCCCGGGCCGTCGCACATCGACGAGGTGTATGCCGTGTTCGACCACATGAAACTGGTCGAGAAGGACACCGGGCCCGACACCCAGCGCATCGTGGACGACATCCAATCACGATGGGTGCAGTTCGCGAGGACCGGACATCCGACGGGCGAGAGTGCGGCTTGGCCGGTGGTTACTGCCGAACGGCTGCAGGTGCTCGAGTTCACCAACACGGGACCTGTCGTGCGGGACGATTTTGCAGGCGAGCGGCTGGAGCTCGCGAGCACGCTGGCCGGAGAAGCGCTCGCACCGCCCGCCGGACGGTGACACTGATCCCCGCGGCGCGCCGGCCGCCTGATCCCGGCGACGCGTCGGTCGCCTACTTGATCATCGCCGCCCGATCGGCGGACATCCGCTCGAGCATCCACCCTGGGTATTCCGGCGGCAGCGCCGAAACCGAGCCGAGCGTCGCGAGCTCCTGCGACGTGAGCGCGAGGTCGACGGAGGCCAAGTTGTCGAGCAACTGCTCGCGAGTTTTGGCGCCGATGATCACCGATGTGACGGCCGGTTGGTGCAGCAGCCACGCGAGCGCGACGCGCGCGACCGAGGCGTCGTGCGCCTCGGCGATCGGACGTGCCGCATCAATGATGCGGAAGGCCCGCTCGCGATCGATGGGCGGAAAATCGAAGTTGCTGCGGCGCGCATCCTGCGGGGTCTTGCCCTCGCGCGAGAACTTGCCGGTGAGGAAACCTCCGGCGAGCGGGCTCCACGGCAGGATCGCGAGGCGCTGATCGCGCGCGAGCGGGATGATCTCGCGCTCGAGATCGCGGCCGGCGAGCGAGTAGTACGCCTGCACGCTCTGGAAACGGGCAAAGCCGCGCCGCTCGGAGATGCCGAGCGCTTTGGCGATCTGCCAGGCGGCATGGTTGCTCACGCCGATGTAGCGCACCTTGCCGGCCCGCACGCAGTCATCGAGCGCATCGAGCGTCTCCTCGATCGGCGTGAGCGGGTCCTGGCCATGGATCTGGTACAGATCGATGTGATCGAGCTGCAGCCGCTCGAGGCTGGCATCGATCGATTGCAGGATGTGATAGCGGGAGAGCCCGAGCTGGTTCACGCCCGGGCCCATGCGCCCGAGCACCTTCGTCGCGAGCACGAACTGGTCGCGGGCGAGCCCGAGATTGCGAAACGCCTGGCCGAGCAGGCTCTCGGAGCGGCCGGCCGAGTAGACGTTGGCCGTATCGAAGAAGTTGACTCCACGGTCGATGGCGTCCTTCACGAGCCCATCCACCGTCGGCTGATCCATCTTGCCGATGGCGTTCCAAATGCCTTCTCCGCCACCGAAGGTCATCGCTCCGAGACAGATCTCCGAGACGAGCAGGCCGGTGTCGCCGAGCTTCCTCATGCGCATGGGGGTGTTCTCCGATTGAGTGGCCGAATCTCCACGATTCCATTGTCGCCGTCGACGCGGACCCAGTCGCCGGTCTCGATCAGCTCGAGGGGATCCCGGTCGAAGGCCGTGACACACGGCACGCGCATCACCACGGCGCCGAGCGCCGCCTTGGTCGTCATCTCGTTGAAGATCATCGCCCGCGGCGCGACGCCGGCAAGGCGCGCAGTGTGAAAGACGACCGACCAGCCCGAGGATCCCTTCGCGCCGGGAAAGACGAGGATCCGATCCTTGAAGCTGACACCGCGCAGCTCGTGGCGCGTCTCGATGATGGCCCCGGTGAGCGGATTGACGCCGCCCCAGCCCGAGATCGTCTGTTGGGTGACGAGCGCCTCGCCCTGGGCGCAACCTCCGACGACTTTGCGCCCGTACAGGATGATTGGCGAAGCGCTCACGGCGGAGTACCGTTCCAGCGGCCCGTGAGCGCCGCGTCGATGCACTCGCGCGTGGAGCCGAACCAGGCCTCGATGCCCATCATGGCCGGCAGGTAGTGCACCTGCTTTGCGGAGTCGAGCGCCGCGACCTTCGTTCCGGGCGGAATCGCCTGGCCGATCGCCGAGCAGGTGTCGGTCAGCAGGTGGCCGCCGGCATCGCGAATGATCCGCGTGCAGCCTTCCTGGTCGGCGCGGGCGCGCACGGCCCTCGAGGTGAAGACCCACAGATGGCAATGGGCGCTGATCCGCTTGCCCTCGAGCCATGCGCTGATCTCGCGGAGCTGCTCGAGCGAGGCGTGGGGACAGCCGAGCATGACGTAGTCGACGTGCGAGTCCTTGCCGTTGGCGTTGAGTGCGTCGTAGGTGCGCCGCCGCTCGGCCTCGCCGTACTTCAGGGTCTCGACCGGTCGGGTACTGCCGAATGCCGCCTCGCATGTGGGCGCCTCCGGCGTGATCCCGACGAGGTGATACAACTCGACGCCGCCGGAGGAGGCCGCGGCGGCGCCGAAGTGCTTGTAGCGAACGAGATCGGGCCGGCCGAGGCGGCCCGTGAGCACCGGAATGCGCTCCTGCACGATCTCGCCGACGAAGTACCCGAGCATGCCCCAGTCCATCACGCTCTGGACGTCGACCTCGACCTCGATGCGATGCGAGCCGAGGCGATTCTCATCGCGATGCAGGCCCCAATCCGGAATCTTGCCCGTCAGCATCGCCGCGCTCGTGCTCTCGCGTCCCTCGGTGTTGGTGCGCGCGCCGAGAACCGAGTTGCAGTAGACGACGGCGGAGGACTCCATCCACGCACAGTGCTCGCCCCGCGAGGGAACATTGCCCGCGAGATAGGGCGTGCAGGTCTTCAAGATGCGGATGTCGCGATCGGCCGCGGACCGCTCGCTCGCCCGGATGGCCTCCAGCATCTCGGGCTTCGCGCCGAGCGTCTGCCAGTTCTCGGGGTCCACTCCGCCCTGCAGGTGGCAGGCGTGAGTGGTCATCCTCGGCACCTCGACGACCTCGTCGCTGTCGAGGTCGAAGAGAGAGAAGATCGTCTCGTAGCTCGCGCCGCGGTCGCGGTAGTAGCGCTGCAGGAACGGAGTGACGGAGCCCGGCACTCCTGCGACGTTCGTCGTGTCGACGAAGCGCTCGGCGCCCAATGCCTCGGCGTAGCGCACGAGGAGCTCCATTGCCTTCTGGCGCGCCCGGCCTTCTCGGCCCTCGAGCATGGCCTGCTCGTCGCCGGTCAACGTCAAGGTCGGTCCTCGCGCTCCGCTACGGGTGGGGATGAGTTCCGACATGGACGCAGTATAAGGCGATCCACCGGGATCGTGCCGTCGTGCGACACTGCGCCGGTCCGGCCCC
>JASHTA010000016.1 GCA_030040795.1 Gammaproteobacteria bacterium
TGGTGGGCGGATTTGTCGGTGATTTCCGCGGCGAGATGGGGATGGAGATCGGCGCCCCTTACGCCATGATTCGCGCTGCGCTCAAGAGTCCTTCAGGCTTGCCCTGTAGTCCTCCGCCCTGGGGCGAGCTCGTCGCCGTCGATCTCGCGACCGGCCGGATTGCCTGGCGCCAGCCGGTCGGCAGCATGGTCGAGGTCTTCGGAAAGCGCGTGCAGGCCATCCCGGGGTCGGTGATGTTCGGAGGTCCCATCGTGACGGCGAGCGGCCTGATCTTCGTCGGCGGAACCATGGACCGCCGCTTTCACGCTCTCTCCGCCGACTCCGGACGGGAGCTCTGGTCCGCGAGCCTTCCTGCGAGTGGCCACGCGACGCCGATGACCTATCAATATGAGGGCAGGCAATTCGTGGTGATCGCGGCAGGCGGCGCCGCCAAGATCGATGAGGAAGCAAGGGGTGATGCGGTCGTCGCGTTCGCGCTCCCGCCGTTGCGATAGGGTCCTTTGCGCCTATGACGACTGGGACATGAATCGGAGGTTGCCGGGAGCATGCGGCGCAGAGACCTGCTGAAGATGACGGCCCTCGCGCCGTGTGTACCTCTGATCCGCGGAGTGCGCGCAGCATCACCGGCGAGCATTGGCGGGGCGCCTCGACGCCGTGCGCGCGCGACAGATAAGGAATGGCCCGGCGAGGAGAGCTGGAAAAGGCTCAACGAGGCTGTGGGCGGCAACCTGATCCCGGTCAACTTTCCGCTTAGCGTGCTCAAGACCGCGCCGGATAACGCCGCCGCTAAGCGACTCCAGAAAGAGATCCGCAACCCCTACTGGATCGCCGACCAGCCCGGCCTCACTCAGACTCTCGGCTGGGTCGATGCGTGGGCGACGCAGCCCAGCGTTTACGCGGTTGCCGCGCGCAACGCCAGCGACATCGCGGCCGCCGTGAACTTCGCGCGGGACAACAATTTGCGCTTGGTCGTCAAGGGGCGTGGGCACAGCTATCTGGGCGCCTCGAATGCGCCGGACTCTCTCATGATCTGGACGCGCCACATGACCGATATCGAGGTGCATGCCGCGTTCGTGCCGCAGGGATGTCAGGGCAAGATCGCGCCACAACCCGCGGTCACGATGGGCGCGGGCACGCACTGGATGCAGGCGTACCAAGCGGTGACAACTCAGGGCGGCCGGTACGTCCAGGGCGGCGGCTGCACGACCGTCGGCGTCGCTGGGCTGATCCTGGGCGGCGGTTTTGGAAGCTTCTCCAAGCGGTACGGCACGGCAGCGGGAAGCTTGCTCGAAGCCGAAGTTGTCACCGCGGACGGCCAGGTCCGGATCACGAATGCATGCATGAATCCCGATCTGTTCTGGGCGCTCAAGGGAGGCGGAGGCGGCACGTTCGGCGTGGTCAGCAAGCTCACGGTCCGTACGCACGGCCTTCCCGAATACTTCGGCAATACCAGCTTCCAGGTCAAAGCGCGTTCTGACGAGACGTACCGCAGCCTCCTTCGTGCGTTCGTCAGCTTCTACGCCGAGCATCTCTTCAATCAGCATTGGGGGGAACAGGCGAAGGTGCGCCGAGAGAACATCCTCGAGATCAATATGGTTTCGCAGGGGCTCGACCGAGAGCAATCGCAAAGAGTCTGGCAACCGTTCCTAAACTGGGTGAAGCAGTCGCCAAGCGGATATTCGATTTCGGGTCCTGCGGGGCCGATTATCACAGGCTTTCCAGCCCGACGCATGTGGGATGCTCAATGGCTCGGGGAACATTGGCCGGAAGTCGTGTGGCCTCGCAACGGGAATCCGCTTCCCGCGATATGGGACGATATCATCGTGCACGTGATGCACGAGCCGCAGTTCAAGCGGGACGAACGGTCCGGCTCCGCACCATCGGACGTCTGGTGGAGCGGCGACGGAGGGCAGGTCGGATGGTACATCTGGGGCTACGAATCGTTGTGGCTGCCGGCCTCTCTCCTCGCGAGCGACTCCCGGATGCGCCTCGCCGATGCGTTGTTCGCCGGGTCGCGGCACGCGGATATAGAGCTGCATTTCAACAAGGGCCTTGCCGGCGCCCCGCCCGATGCGATAGCGGCTGCAGAGGACACGGCGATGAATCCGGCCGTCCTGACCGCCTTCGCGCTCGCAATCGTGGCCGACGGGCAGGGTCCAGCCTATCCGGGAATTCCGGGGCATGAACCCGATGTCCTCAAGGGTCGCGCCGCCGCGAAAGCAATCGACCAATGTGTCCGGCAACTTCGCGCGGTCGCGGGTCCGAGCGGGTCGTACGTGAACGAGACGAACTATTTCGAAAAGGAATGGCAGCAGACCTTTTGGGGCGACAATTACTTACGGCTCACCCAAATCAAGCAGAAGTACGATCCCGAGGGGCTCTTCTTCGTCCACAATGGAGTGGGTTCGGAGGAGTGGAGCGCGGACGGTTTCACGAGACCCTGAGCCGCAGCTATGGCAGTCGATACCCGCATGCATCCATCGGATGTCTCAGCCGGCGGGCGCCCGGTCTTGGCCTGGCGGGCGCGCTTTGGCTGGCCGCAATATCTTGCCCTCATGCTGCTGGAAGGCGCCTACCTGGGAACCAATTCCCGACTCCAGGATTTGACCGTCGCGGCGTGGAAGCCCTACGTCTGGGAGTACAGCAGCGCCCTGATCGTCGTCGCGATGATTCCATTCATCGTGAAGCTGGAGCGTCGCTTCAACCTCGATTCCCGCCCGCGTGCCCGGATCATCGCCGTGAATACCGCAGCGATACTGGTGTTCTCGGCCGTTCATATCACCGTCGCCGTGGCGCTTCGCAAACTTGCGTACGCGCTCGCCGGCGAGTCGTACATCTTCGCCATTCCCACCTTGCCCCTACGCTTGTTCTTCGAATTCCAGCGGGATGCGGTGGTTTACCTGATCATTTTGCTCGCCGTCTTCGCGGTACGTGATTCCCGGGTGCGACGCGAGGGCGAGCTTCGCGCAGCGAAACTTTCCGCAGAGCTCGGCCACGCGCAGCTGCAACACCTGACGGCACAGATCGAGCCGCACTTCCTGTTCAACACGCTGAACGCCATCTCAAACCGCATGCGCGAGGACGTCGATGCCGCCGACAGGATGATCACCCAGCTTGGCGATCTGCTACGGGCCGCCTACGACACGGGAGAGGAAATGCTGGTCCCGCTCGGCCACGAGCTCAGATGGCTGGAGGATTACGCTGCGATGATGGTTGCCCGCTACCGGGGGCAGCTCGACTTCGAGCTCGATGTCGAAACGGATCTTGCATCCGTCCGCGTACCACGCCTGCTGCTTCAGCCCATCGTCGAGAACGCCTTTCGACACGGCCTTCCCGAAGGTCGCGGCCACCTCTCCGTGCAGGTGCGACGCGTGGGTACGCGCTTGTGCTACACGATCAGCGACGACGGCGTAGGCCTATCCGGCACGCCGCTCGCGCATGGCACGGGCCTCTCGAACGTATCACGACGCCTCGACCTGCTGTTCGCCGACGATCATCAACTGACCTTCGCCGAACGCGCCCCGCGAGGGACGGTCGTGACCGTGCAGTTTCCGGTATCGCAGTGAGCCATTCCGTCGTCATCGTCGACGACGAGCCCCCGGCACGCGCGAAGCTCGGACGCTTCCTCGCCGAGCTCGATGACTTTCGGGTTCAGGCCGAGGCGGACTCCGTCGATACGGCGATCGCCAGCATCACCTCGGCGACTCCGGACGTGATCTATCTCGACGTGCAGCTCGGTACGCACAGCGGATTCGATGTCCTCGATGGGCTGCGCGGACTGGCTTCGCCGTTGATCGTCTTCACGACGGCTTATTCCGAGCACGCCGTACGAGCCTTCGAGGTCCAGGCGCTCGACTACCTGCTCAAGCCTTTCGATCGCGACCGCTTCTTGAGCAGCATCGCGCGGGTGCGCGCCGCGCTTGCAGATCCGGATCGCAGCGATGTCGAAGAGCGCATGCGCCGGATGCTCGCCACCATGCCCGGCCGGCCCGCGCCGGTCAGGCAGATCCTCATCCGCGATGCAGATCGGGCGTTCTTCCTCGCTGTCGAGGATATTCAGCGGAT
>JASHTA010000168.1 GCA_030040795.1 Gammaproteobacteria bacterium
AGCGGCACGTCGATATTGTCGTAGACGTTGAGATCGGGAATGAGGTTGAAGGACTGGAAGACGAACCCGATCTTCTCGTTGCGCAGCCGCGAGCGTTTCTTGTCGTTGAGGCCGCGCGTGTCCACTCCGTCGAGCCAATACTCCCCTGCGCTGAATTCCTCGAGCAGCCCGGCGATGGTCAGAAACGTCGTCTTGCCAGATCCGGACGGACCGGTCACGGCGACGAACTCGCCCTCCTTCACCTCGATGCTGAGGTCGCGCAGCGCGTAGGTCTCAACCACCTCGGTGCGGTAGATCTTCGACAGGCGTGTCATCTTCAGCATGGGAACCTCTCAGTGCATCAGTGGGCGATGATCACTCGATCCGCCCCGTTGAACGCGTCCGCACCGGACACCACGACCTGATCCCCCACGGACAGGCCGTCCAGGATCTCGACCTTCTGGATGCTGGCGGCGCCGAGCCGCACGGGCTGCCGCTCGGCGATGTTGCCTTTCACCACGTAGATGAACCCGCCGCCGCCCTGATCCATGAAGGTGCCCCGGTCCACCATGAGCACGTTCGTGCGGCGATCGATGAGGATACGCACCGACATGCGCTGGTTCTGGCGCAGGCCTTGGGGCTTGTCGCCGGTGAAGCGCACGCGTGCGACGACCTCTCCGTCAACTACCTCGGGCGAGACCGCGCTGACACTACCGTTCCAGTGCTGACCGTCGCCTTCCAGATCGGCCATCATGCCGGACGCGAGATCACGCGCCTGGCTCTCGGGCACCTTGATTTCCACCTCGAGCGCCGAGAGGTCCACGACCGTGAGGAGCGCCGTGTCCTTTGCGACCGTTGCTTTGTCGGCCACCTGCACGTCACCGACGCGGCCGTCCACCGGAGAGCGGATCTTGAGCGCGTCGACCTGTCGCCGCAGATCCGCAACCACGTACTGCTGGCGATCGAGCAGCGCGCGCTTGCTGTCGATGTCGAAGCGATTCTGCTTCGGCTGCAGATCGTAGTTGAGCTTCGCCTGCGCGAGGGCAAACTGCGCCTTCTCGAGAGCATCCTGCGCCTGCAGCATCTGCAGCTCCGTGTAGGAGCCGAGCTTGTACGCGGCGCGACTACGATCGAAGTCGCGCTGGGCAGTCGTCTGATCGACCTGAGCCTGCTTGTACAGCTCTTGAAGCTGCGTCAGCTTGCTTTGGGCACTGAGCTGTGCACTCTGCCAGTCGAGGCGCAGACTCTCGAGCTGCGCTTCCTCTTGGGAGAGGCTCGCCGTCAGATCCGGACTGTCGAGCACCGCGAGGACATCGCCCTTGTGCACCGCATCTCCTGCGTGGACCTTGAGCGTCACGGTGCCGGTCGCACTCGCATACAGCGTGGGACTCACGGCCGCGACGATTTGCCCATCTGCCGCGACATCGCTCACGAAGGTGCCACGCTCGACCGTCGCGATGGTCAGCCTCGATCGGTCCACCGAACCGGCTGTACCCGCGACGTGCAGCACCGCTCCGACGAGCACGGCCACGGCGATCGCGGCGGCTAGCGCCCCGGCGATGAAGTGGTTCCGGCGATGGCGCCACCAGGGGGGCGGCCCGAGCGCCCGATCCGTGCCTGCCGTGGTGTAGAACAGACTCGAGGCGGAGGAGTCGCGGGATTCCCTCGGAGCACCGCCACCTGAGGACAATGGATCTGGTTTCGCCATATCACTTTCCGGCATCGGCGGCTATCAGCAGCGCATCGATCGCTGCGAGATCATTCGCCGTGAGCCGGCCGGCCTGCTGTTTGAGAAGCAGCATGCTGCTCAGATAATTGTACCGCGCCTGATCGTAGGCACTCACCGCCCCATAATAGATCTCCTGATTCTGCAGCAGCACGAACTGGGGCGATCCGGCGAACTCGATGTCATGTTGTGCGGCATCCACGGCCGCATTGGCGGAAGCGACCGCGCGCTGCGCCGCGTTGATGCTTCGAATTCCCGCGACGATGTTCCGGTACGCGGCACGCGTCTGCTGCACGGTGTTGCGCTGCGAGGCCTCGAGATTCGCCTCGCTCTGGTGATACAACGCTCGCGACTGACGCACGGCCGAGGCGACCGCTCCACCTTGGAAAAGCGGCCACCGGAAGTAGATTCCGATCGATTCGACCGTATTGTCGCCGCCGAGCACGGTCGGCCCAAGTGCCCGTGAGCCCTGTCCGGTCAGCGAGAGGGTGGGCATCCCCTTGCCGAGTTGTACGGAAATGTCTCTCTTGTCCGCCTGAGCGGTCAGCTCCGCCGCGCGTACGTCGGGATTGTCCTTCAGCGCCGATGTGACCCAGGCATCGGCGGAAGGCGGATCGGGTGCGGTCAGTGGAATCTCATCGCGCAGCGGTGCAATGTGCCCCGGCGGCTCTCCCACGATGGTCGCCAGTGCGAGATTGGCGTCATCGAGTGCGTTTTGCGAGCCGATGACACTTTGCTCCGTAAGGTCGTAGTAGGACTGCGTCTGAACCGTATCGCTGTGCGAACCGAGGCCGGTCCGCTCGCGGTCTTGCGCCTGCTTGAGCAGCAGCGCGTACGCATCCCGCTCGTGAGTCACCGTGGTCAGTTGGTCCTGCGCCTCCAGTATCGCGAAATATGCCTGGGCCACACGCAGCACCAGATCCTGCTGCGCGCTGAGGTAGCTCGCTTCGGCGCTTGCCGCCTGCGCGTCGGCTTCCTTGAGCTGACTGTAGGCCTGGTAGCTCCACACCGTTTGCGTGAGCGTCAACCCGTACGACGTGGAGTTCGCGTCGCAGTGCACCGTCGTCACCGTTGCGAGATCGCAGTTGGGCAAACCGAAGTAGCCGAGAGGCGTCGAGGCCACACCGTTCGTGGTCGGTAAGTAGGAGGATGCGGGCTCGCTCAGGAACTCGCGCTGTCTCTGCGCCGTGCCGGAGAGCTGCGGCAACCATTGCGACAGGGCCTGTGGACGCGCCTCGATCGCCGCATCGCGCTGGTACTTTGCCGCCTGGAGCGTGGTATCGCGCGTGAGCGCAAGCTGGTACAGGCGCATCAGATCGTTCGCTTCCGCCGGAGTGATCGCCAGCATTGCCGCGAAGAGGCCCGCGACAAGAAGGCAGCCCCTCGAGGCACGCCGAGTCGCCACTCGCGACGCAGCGCGGCGCACCTTTGCCCAGGTGGCTGTTGAAAAGCGAGCCATGACCATGACCCGATATGGCAATATCCTTGCCAACCGCGTAAGCCGCTTATGACACTGATATATATATAGATATTTTTGGACGGCGCGGCGTCGATGGTGTCCGCGGACATCCGCGGCGGACAGCGCGGACAACTCACTATCTTGGCGATCACACGTCGGGACGGTCGCCCGCCGTGCTGGAGCTGTTTTCGATGGCCACAGCTTTATCGTGCTAAAATAATTGAATGGTTCGGCCAGTGGACAACCCTTGTAGCGGCATCCTTCAAACGCTCCGTGCGCTGCAGCCCGAGCTGCAAGCAGCCGGTGTGCGCCACGTCTCCGTGTTTGGCTCGGTGGCTCGGGGCGAAAATACAGCAGGCTCTGACGTTGATCTCGCGCTCGATGTGGCGCCCGGGACCCTACCGACGGGGTTCCAGTTTGTCGCTCATATCGAGCGTTTGAAGCAGCGACTGGCGGCAGCGCTCCGTCGCGACGTAGACATCGTCATCCTGCCTGCGCGGCGCAGCGAGCTCAGAGAGGCTTTGAGCCGCGACGCCATTGCGGCGTTCTGAGCGTGACCAGCACCAAGCCCGTCCTTCGCTATCAGGATATCCGACGCAACGTCGCGAAGATCAGGAGCTACCTCGCGCGTGGCGGCGGACTCGGCCAAGTCCTTGCCGGGCAAGAGATGGCTTACGACGCGATTCGGATGTGCTTCCTCGAAATCTCCGAAGCGGCAGTCAAGCTCGGAGCCCTCGCCGAACTGCATGAGCCGGAGATCCCCTGGAGTGCCATCCGGGGCTTCGGAAACCATCTGCGCCATACGTACGACGAGATGGATCTCAACGCCATCGAGCGTGCCATCGCCGACCTCGATCGGCTCGATGCAGCATGCGGGAGAGCGATTGACAGACTCGCGGCAGGAATGCCGCCGGAGCAACGCCGCCCGTAAGGAAGCGCAATCACCCCGACCACAGCTAATACCGAGGTCGAGAGCCGCGCGAATCACCACGGGCAACAACCCCGGCACAGCCGGCAGCGGTCAACGTGCGCGCGTCTGTGTCTCGGGCGGCGGTGGCCGGAAATAAACCGGCAGCGGCGGCTGTGTTTCGTATGCGCTCTCGAGCTTCGCGATCTCCTCGGCGGTGAGCCGAGTGTCGAGCGCCTTGACCGGGTCTTCCAGGTGGCTCGCCTTGGTCGCACCGACGATGGGTGCTGTGACGCTCGGCTGCGCGAGAAGCCACGCAATGGCGATCTCCGCCGGTCCCACGCCACGCTCCCGCGCCACCGACGCAACGGCGTCGATCACCGCCTCGTCCGCTGGACGGCGGAACCGGTCGCGCGCCATCGGTGAGTGCGAGCGAACGGTCCCGGCGCGCCGGCTTCCCGTGAGCAGGCCTCCGCCGAGCGGGCTATAAGGGATGAGCCCGACGCCCTCCTCTCGGCACAGCGGGTTCATCTCCCGCTCCTCCTCCCGGTACAGCAGGCTGTAGTTGTTCTGCATGGAGGTGAAGCGGGCGAGACCCAGCTGATCGGCCCTGTACAGCAGCTTCGCGAACTGATAGGCCGACATCGTGGAAGCGCCGATGTAGCGGACCTTCCCGTTCCGGACGAGCTGCGTCAGCGCATCGAGCGTCTCCTCGATCGGCGTCTCCCGGTCGAAGCGGTGGATCTGATAGAGGTCCACGTAGTCCATGCCAAGCCGGCGCAGGCTGTCGTCGATCGCCTGGAAGACATGCTTGCGCGAGAGGCCCTTCTGGTTCGGGCCGGGACCCATCGGGTGGAAGAGCTTCGTCGCAATGACCACGTCCTCGCGCTTGACGCCGAAGGACTTCAGGGCTCGGCCGAGGATCTGCTCGCTCTCGCCGAGCGAGTACACGTTCGCCGTGTCGAAAAAATTGATTCCCGAGTCGAGGGCCTTGCGAACGATCGCGACGCTCTGATCCTCGGGCAGCATCCAGTCGAACCCGGAGCCGAAGCTCATGCAGCCCAGGCAGATCCGCGAGACCTTGAGGCCCGATGAGCCCAATCGTACGTACTGCATAGGTGCCTGCTCCGATCGTACCGGCGAACCCGAAGTTTAGCGCGACTCTGTGCGATATACTCGAACGCATGAGCACGTCTTTTCCGCAGATTCGAGTCGTCGCGCTTTTCATCCGAACCCTGGCCATCGTGCTGGGCTGTTCGGTCCTCGGCCTTGCGGCCACATCAGCTGCGAACGCAGCTGACGCAGCCGGAGCCTCCGCGCCAGCTTATGAAGTTCCGCCGGACACACCCTCCTACATTCGAGCTGCCGTGGAATCACCCGCGCGGAGCGCCGCTCAGCGCGCGCGCGATGTGAACCGCAAGCCCGCGCAGATTCTCACGATGTCGGGCATCAAGCCCGGCGACCGGGTCGTCGAGTTCGCGTCCTTCGGGCAGTACTACACGGCGATGCTCTCCGACATCGTGGGCCCGAAGGGTCACGTGTATATGTATGACCTCCCCTACACTGGGAAGCGCGCGGGAGCGGCGAGTCGAGCCTTCGTCGCAGCCCATCCCAACTGCGAGTACCACCTCATCGACTACAACAAGCTGAAGCTCCCTCGGCAGGTCGACATTGTCTTCATCGTCCTGTACTACCACGACCTGTTCCTGAACCACATCGACGCGGCGAGCCTCGACGCGCGCATCTTCAAGGCTCTGAAGCCCGGCGGCGTCTTTTTCATCGTCGATCACAATGCAGTGCCGGGCTCCGGCACCCGCGACATCAAGCTGCACCGGATCGATCCCGCGGTGATCAGGCGCCAAGTGAGCGCGGCCGGCTTCCAGCTGGTCGAGGAGAGCCATCTCCTCGCCAATCCCGCCGACGATCATCGGCAGATCATCTTCTCGCCTGCCATCCGTGGGCGTACCGACCGGACGATTTTCGAGTTCCGCAAGCCCGCAGGTTGATCGGCCAGACCGGAAGCGGACCGGCGCCACTCGGCGGCTTCATTGGCGCATTCATCCTTAATTGCGCCACAATGGCCACGTTCACGCTCTAGGTAATCTTCATCCAGTCCTTCCCAAGTCGGCCGGTCGGGTTACCATTGCGGGATGACGCGACTCGAAAAACCCCTGAAGCGGGAAGTAGCTATCGACGGGCAGGCGTACGTGCTCACCATCGGTCCCGAGGGACTGAAGCTTGCAGTGAAAGGCCATCGCAAGGGACGCGAGGTGGCGTGGCGCGAGCTTGTGAGCGGCGACGCCGCGCTCGCGACCGCGCTCAACGCATCGACCGATAACAGCGCCGCTTGAAGTGGTATCGCAGGCGGCTCAAGGGCCGCCTGCCGGCGGAACGGCTCAAGGGCCGCCGGTCGGCGGATACGGCTGGCCGTTGATGGTGAGCTTGCCTGCGTGGAGGGCGATCTGCGCCGTCCATGCTTTGCCGTCCCGCTTGAGGTATCCCTGCTTTTCCAAGGCATCGAGCTGCGCAGACAGCGTGGGACCGCGTGCGGTGCTCGCGAGCAGCTTGCTGAGCAGAGGATCGTCAATTCTCAGGTCGACCGCCGCTTCGAGGAAGCGCACCAGCGCGAGCATGCCCGCAGCCCCTCCCGCGAGATCTTCTCGGCGGATACCGTGAGCCGAGAGGCTCGCTGCAAGGTGAAACTCGCCCTCCGGCATGGCAAAGGCAAGACTCTGGATCTGGATGACGGGGTCGTGCACGAGGAGGTCGACGCCGTACTGACTCAAGGCATCGTGTAGGTCTGCCTGCGCCACCACCGCGCCGCCCGACGCCGCGCCCGCTTGCGCCCGGCGCATCGCCTGCGTCAGCCCGGCGAGGGAGGTGCCCTCAAGATGCAGGAGACGCAGGTCGTACACGAGGTGCGAGAAGGTGAAACTTCCGGCATTCATCGAGTCCGCAGCGACGTGAGTCTGATAATCGACGAATTCGCTGCCTGCCTTCGAGGTGCTATTGAGCACTAGGCCGTTTAGGACGAACGGCGCGCTGCTCGCCCCGCGGGCAGACAAGCTCGCCAGCGAGGCATCGATATCCCCGACATAGATCGAATCGAACGCCTGCCTCAAATTCGCATCGAAGCGGGTTGCGCCGAGATCCAGACTGCCCTTCGGACCTCGAGCCTCGAGGCCGCCGTAGGTGGCTTGTCCGGTGATCGAGCTGAGATTGCGGGTGACCGTTCCGGAACCGCTCAAGGCTTGCGAGACGATCGTCGCCCCGACCGGCAGCTGCGCTCGGAACGCAGGTATTGAAAAGGAGGTCGTTCGTCCGCCCAGCCAGTTCATGCGAACGTGGATCATCGGGACAGGCGGCCGACCTGCGAAAATGGCATTCAGCTTCGAGCCGATTGCGGCGGGCAGCACGAGCTGTGTATCCAGGGTCGCCAGCGCGACGGACCTGAATTGGGGCAGCGGGCCGTGATGAATGGTGTTGCGCACGGTGAGCTGCAGCGGCGAATCGATCCCGGTGGGTGGAAGCGTGCGACCCAAACTGGCAAAAGGACCCGCGAGGCGATAGGTCACTTCCTCCGTCGCGCTGAAGATCCCTCTGTGGTACTCGCGTCCGGCCAATACGATGTACGGCGTCTTCGCGAGAGCTTGCTGTTCGTAACGCTCGAGCTGGCCTTGGACGTTGATGCCGATGAGCCACGCGGCGCCGGTGTAGGCCGCGAGAACAACGACCACGACAATGAGCCCCGTCCGCAATCGGGTCGCCATGTCCCGCCCCCTGTATTTTGTGGCGGGCTATTGTAGCGGAACGGCTGCCGCGAAGCGCGCCCCGGCCGCGACGCGAGCGAAGTCGGGCTTTGTCGCCTTGAGAATCTCGAGGATCGCCTGACGGTCCCGGGCGGACAGGCCCGAGAATGCCGGACTCGTGTCGCGCCCGGTTAGAATCTGCGCAAGGCGGCTGTAGACGTACTCTTTCACGCAGGGTATGAGGTAGTCGAATCCCTTCGAGTAGATGAGAAAGCTCAAGGGATACTTGAACAGGCGGGTATTGAGGTCGAAGTCTCTCAGGGAGCGGCCCCGGGGATCGAAGGGGCCGAGGGATTCGAACCACTTCGTGTAGCCGGAATTGCCTCGCATCGGCGTGGGAAACTTGGCGGCATCGACAAAGAGCAGGCCGCGTACGAGAGGCTCCAGCAGCTCCTCGAACCTCGCCTGCGTGACGGGCGGCAGCTGGCGCCAGGAAAGCTGCGTCGCCGAGCTACCCGGGGACTTTCGCTCGAGCAGCATCCTCGACTTGTAGTTCGCATGAATAATGAGATTGTGGACATCGACCTGATGCGCGAAGACCAGGACCGCCACCACGTCGCTCTTGTCGGTGAGGTAGGGGCGCGTATCGAAGAATTTGTCGAGATTCGGGACGTCTCCCCGGTTCACGCTCGCGAGCGGAACGATGCTGGAGGTATCCGGCGGCACGATGTTGCCGAGATGCAGCAGGCCGCCGAATTTCCCGGTGACATACCATCCGCCCCAGCGGCTGGAAAGCGGTGTCCGATCGGTGGTCTCGCTCGCGAGCCCGTTCGTCTGGACCTGCCCGTTGTCCACCGTATAGGACGAGAGGAACAGGAAGTTCGGCACTCCGCCGCCCTGGAGCGAGAACGTGTCGTGGCAGGCGAGGCAGCGCAGGGTTTCCCGCTCCAGGTGCACCGGAACGCCGGTCCGCTCGCCCAGCGTGTAAAACACCGTGCCGAGGGCGCTGTCCATCGTGCTGATCTCGATCATCTGCGTGCCCTGGATCCAAGCGACGTAGGTGTCGTCGTTGAAGTAGATGGCGCGGGGCGTCTCGGGGCTGATGATCTGAGTCTGCAAGCTCGTCTTGGAGAAGACGAGCGTCTGCGACGTGGGGCTGATCCGCAGCGCCTGGAGCAGGGAATCGAGATACCCGCGTGGCTCGCGGTACTCGAGCCGCACCTTGCCGCTCGCGAGCTCCTCCTGCACGCGCGAGATGTCGTTGTGTGTCGCGTTGCCGGAATAGTCGATGAACGGATACTCCGCGTCATAGATCAGTGCGGACTGCAGCGATGGCGTCTGGACCAGCCCGCTCGGAGGGGTCGCGGACTCGGCGTCCGCACTCGGTGCGGCGGCCGCTTGTCCGGCAAGGCTCAGCGCCGTTGCGACGCAGGCCAGTGCGCACCTCGCGAGGGCCGCCCGCACCGCGGGGGCGGCTTGCGGGCCTCGGCCCGAGGATCGTTCAGCACTTTGTAGCCGGGTCATCGACAGGAGTCTCATACCAACTTCCCATCGCCGGCCGTGCCGGCGGGGAACGCTTTGCGGATTGTTCTTCAAGTGCATGGCCGAGTCTCTACGTACTTGCCCGTACCGCCGCCGCATCGCGGCCCTGCTCGGCGCGCGGCGCCACGAGCAACGGTCCATAGCGAGCCGCAAACAGCGCGAAGCTCGCCACCCATAGCGCGCCGGAGAGCACGATGAGCGCGAGGAATCCCTCCGCTGAGACGCTCGCCACCACGCCCGCCACGACCCGCGCTGCGGCGGCGACGCTGACCATGACGTAGATCAGTGTCGTGGCGCGCCCCGCCTGCAGCGGCCGACCCGTATGCCCGAGCGACACTCGGGTCATCACGGCGAGCACCAGTGTGCCGATGGCGCCGGCCGTGAACGCATGCACGGCGGCCGCGAGCGGCACCGCCGTGCCCAGCATCGACGCACCGAGCAGCGCCGCGCCGATCACCACCCAGCCGTAACCGAGGTGCAGAACGGCAAGCAGCGGCTCGGCGAGCGTGGTGAGGCCTCTCCAGCGCACCAGCCGATACAGCGCGAGGACGGCCGCTCCCACCAGCAGCACGCCGAACGGCCGGGAGGCCGGCTCGAACGCCCAACCGAGGAGGCCGGCGTGCAGCGCCGCCATGCCCAAGCGATCGAACGTCCCTCGGCGGGAGATCATGCCTCGGCCGGAGCGCGCGCTCTCGACACCGCGCCGGGAGAGCCAATTGTGAGTGAAGCTCGGAATGATGCGTCCGGCGACGGCCGTGACCAGAATGATGATGGCCGCGAGCCCGAGGCGCCATCCGAGCCCTGCCGAGACCGCTCTGCCGGCAGCCTCGAGATACATCAGTACATCGGCGACACCCAGAACCGCAATGGGTAGCGGCATCGGCAGGTTGCGCCAGCTGCGAGCCGCGATGATCTCGCAAGCCGCCACGGCGCATAGCGCGAACGGAAACGCGAGATCGACCGCCGCGGCAAGCCACAGAGGCATCAGCGCCGACCACGAGCAGGCGATGCGGCCGAGCAGCCACAGAGCGGCAAGACAGGCGAGTGGCGCACCGTGGAGAGCGCTACGCCCCGTCCAAGTCGGAATCGCGGTGAGCATGAAGCCTGCGATCGCTGCCGGCACGAACCCGAAGAGCATCTCGTGGATATGCCACTCCAGCGGACCGAAGCGGCTGGGCAGCGTCTGGCCCGTGAACAGCATCACGATCCACAGCGCGAGAGCGAACGCGGACCAGAGGCTCGCCGCGAGAAAGAACGGACGGAAGGCGAGCGTCCACAAAGCGGCTGGCTGCGCCTTTACACGCGCTGCCCTGGAGCGCAGCCGCTCACGCGATGCGCCGTGCATGTTCCACCCCCTCACCGCGATCCTTACCGCGATCCTCGCCGCGGTCCTCACGGCGGTCCTCACCGCGATCGAGGTGCGCTAGCTTGTTCGGAACGCCGTCCCAGGCCTGGGCATCGGGCGGCGGCGTCTTCTTCAGCGCAATGACAGGCCAACGGCGGGCGAGGTCGGCATTGAGCCTGATGAAGGATTCCTGCCCGGCGGGCACGTCCTCCTCGGGGAAAATGGCATGCGCCGGGCATTCCGCGACACACAGCGTACAGTCGATGCACTCATCCGGATCGATGACCAGAAAATTCGGGCCCTCGTGGAAACAGTCGACCGGACAGACCTCGACACAGTCGGTGTATTTGCACTTGATACAGTTCTCGGTAACGATATGGGCCATCCGAGTGCTCGCTGACCTCCGGCTCGTAGTCTGCGGCCCTCGCCGCAGGTCCGCCTTGATCGCCGTCAAGTCGGACCCCATGTAGGCCATCGATGCCTAGAGTCGCTCACGTGCCCCTCGACGCCGTGACGGAGCGCAATCTGCGCCGGCACTATCTGTTTTCGGCGTTGACCGACTCCCAGTGGCAAGGCCTTCGAGCGCACGTACGTGCCTTGCAGCTTGCGACGGGCAACCGGCTGTTCGACCAGGGAGATCCCGGCGACGCGTTCTTCGTCGTTTGCTCCGGCAGCATCAAGCTCTTCCGCGACTCCGCGGCCGGTGTCGAGAAGATCATGCGGCTCATCAAGAGCGGCCAGAGCTTCGCGGAGAGCGTGCTGTTCTCCGACCCGCCGCGCTATCCGGTGCATGCCGAGGCCGTCTCCGCTTCACTGCTCGCCGCCGTTTCCCGCGAGCCGTACCTCGCGCTGCTGCGCGAATCCTTCGACACCTGCCGGGCCGTGATGGCGCAGATGGTGCAGCGGATTCATCGTCACTGGGACGAGATCGAGGCGCTGAGCCTGCTCGGCAGCCAGGCGCGCGTTGCGCGCTACCTGCTCAGTCTCGCGCCGGGCGCGGCGCCCACCGCCGTGAAGCTGCCCGCGCGCAAGACGCTGATCGCCGGGCAGCTGGGGCTCGCGCCGGAGACCCTGTCGCGCGGGCTGCGGGCGCTGGCCGACCGGCGGATCATCGTGGTGCGCAGGCAGATCGTCGAGATTCTCGATCCGCGCGCCTTGAGCGATTGCGCGAGCCGTTAGGCTCGGCAACCCGCCGTCCGCGGCTCAGTGCCGCACCGAGGGGCGCCTTTCAGCGCTCGAGCTCGAAGTCGATGAATCCCCGGAGCACATCCGTGTGCACCAGCACGACGCGGACACGGTGGCCCACATCGAGGCCCTCGAATCTGCCGACCAGCCGCCCCTCCGCCACCGGGGCCGATATGCGGACCCAGGTCCCCTTATCCCCCGCGCCGGTGACCACGGCGTCGAAGTGCTGACCGATACGAGAGCCGAGGAGCAGCGCGGCGGCCGACTTGCGCACCTGCCGCTCCACTTTGGCCGCATTGTCTTCCTGAGCCGTGCAGTGCGTGGCAAGGACTCGCAGCTCCCCTATCGAGTACGGCGGCGGCTCGCCCGCCAGCGCGCTCTTGAGCAGGCGTTGCGCAATCAAATCGGGGAACCGCCGGTTGGGTGCCGTTGCATGCGTGTAGTCGCTCACCGCAAGTCCGAAGTGGCCCTCCACCGGCTCGCCTGGCAGCTCGAGCACGTATTCGCCGCGCCCCAGCAGCTTGATCACGGCGAGACACAGATCCGGGAAGCTCACCGGGTCCGCAAGCCGGCGCCGGAGAAGGAATTGGTTGAGTGCCTGGGCGCTGGCGGTCGGCGGCAAGGAATCGCCATACTCGGCTGCCAGCGCCGCGATGCGGTCCCACCGCTCCGGCGTGCGCAGTACGCGACGCAGCGAGGGGGCTCCCCGGCCGGTGAGGTACCGCGCCGTGACGCCGTTCGCGGCGATCATGAAGTCCTCGATCAATTCCTTCGCGCGGTTGCTCTCCTCGGGACGAAGATCGCGCAGCACCTCCCCCTCGAGGACCGGACGCGCCTCGCTCGATGCAAGACTCAAGGCCCCGTGGGCGTGCCTCACCTGCCTCAGCTGCTGCGCGACGCGGTCCTGGATGCGCAGCTGTTGCGCGAGACCGGGTACCTCGCCCAGCCGCTCGGGAGCCGGCCCCGCGCCCTCGAGCCATGCGGCGACGCTGTTGTAGGCGAGCTTCGCGCGATTGACCACCACCGCGCGGTAGATGTCCGAAGCCGTAATGGCGCCCGCAACACTCACGATCATCTCGATGACGATCGCCAGCCGCTCCTGACCCTCGCAGAGGGAGGTCAGGTCGGTCGACAACCTCTCCGGAAGCATTGGAAAGATCTCTGCGACCGTGTAGACCGAAGTGGTATTGGCGCGAGCGTGCTCATCGACCGAAGACCCTCGTGCCACCAGCGCGTCCACATCGGCGACCGCCACCCCTATCTTGACACTTCCATCCGGTTGAGGCTCCGCGACGGACAGCTGATCCAGGTCTCTCGAGTCGTCGTTGTCGATCGACGCCCACGGCAGCGCACGCAGGTCGCGAATGTCCGCCGCAGAGCTCGTCGCGGCCCGGCTGATCGCACCGACGGCTCGCAGCTCGTCCGCGGAGAACTCCGGCTCCAGATGGCGCTCGCGCATCGCGCGGCGGGCGATGTCTCTGAGAACTTTCAGCCCGTCACGCGAGACGCTCATGTTTTCAGTGTAGTGCATTTCATCTCGCGGCGACGCGCTGGTCGTCTCGCGGTGACGCGCCGGTCATCTCGCGGCGATACGCCGACGCGGCGATGGCACCGAGCGGGCCCATTGCGGTACGCTCTCGAGGCTCACCGGCGGAGGCTCGATGCGAGCGGTGCAAGCGAGGCCACGGATCATCGTGATCGGCGGCGGTTTCGCCGGGCTGTGGGCCGTTCGGGGCCTGCGGCGCGCGGCGGCCGATATTCTGCTCATCGACTCCCGCAACCATCACACGTTTCAGCCGCTTCTCTATCAAGTGGCGACCGCCGGGCTGGCCGCTCCATCGATCGCAGCGCCGCTGCGTCACATCTTGCGCCGCCAATCGAACGTCACGGTGCTCCTGGGCCAGGTCACATCCCTCGACGTCCCACAGCGGCAAGTGCGAATCGGCGAGACCGCCTACCCCTATGATTATCTGCTCGTCGCGACGGGTGCAGCGCACGCTTACTTCGGCCACGACGAGTGGGCAGCCCATGCGCCGGGGCTGAAGACGCTGGAGGACGCACTCGCCATGCGGGCGCGCGTACTGCGGGCCTTCGAGCGCGCAGAAGCCGCCGAGGACCCGGCCGAGCGCGACGCGTGGCTGACGTTCATCATCGTCGGGGCCGGAGCGACGGGCGTCGAGCTCGCCGGGACGCTTGCCGAAATCGCGCGCCACACGCTCAAGGACGAATTCCGGCGCATCGACCCTGCGACAGCTCATGTGCTGCTGGTCGAGGCGGGACCGCGCGTCCTACCCGCGTTCCCCGAGCCCCTGTCCGCGAATGCCCGGCGACATCTCGAGCGGCTGGGCGTCGTGGTTCACACCGGACGCCCGATCACCCGAGTGGACGAACGCGGCGTGCTGATCGGCGCCGAGCCCATTGCCGCTCGCACCGTCCTCTGGGCGGCCGGCGTCGCGGGCTCTCCGCTCGGACGCGCTCTCGGCGTGGGCGTCGATTCCGCGGGTCGCGTGCCTGTCACGGCGGATCTCAGCATCGCGGGCCATCCGGAGGTATTCGTCGCCGGCGACCTCGCGAGGGTCGAGCGGCCAAGCGGCCTCGTCCCGGGCATTGCGCCTGCCGCCAAGCAAATGGGCCATCACGTCGCACAAACGCTGCGCGCGAGACTCCGCGGGACACGCGGCAAGCCCTTTCGATACCGGCACTACGGACTGCTCGCCACCATCGGACGAATGGCAGCGGTCGTTGATCTGGGGCGCGTGCGCCTCACCGGCGTCGTCGCCTGGTGGTTCTGGCTCGTTGCGCACCTCTTCTTTCTGATCGGGTTCCGCAATCGCCTCGTCGTCCTCATCGACTGGGCCAATGCCTACTGGACTTACCGGCGCGATGCCCGGATCATCGTGGATGGAAGTCCCTGAGCGAGGCTGAAGGACTTGGTCAAAACCGCGCGCTGGCTCGTGATCCTTCTCGTCGTCCTCGGCTGTGTCGGGTGCGATCGGGTGACCAAGTCCGAGGCTCGGGCCCACCTCGTGCCGGGCGCCACGATCTCTCTCGCGGCGGACACGATACGGCTCGAGTACACCGAGAACCCCGGCGCGTTCCTCGGCTTGGGCCAGTCGCTTCCGACGGTGGCCCGCACGGTGCTTTTGGACTTGGGAGGGCTGGCGCTCGTCGCCGCGGCGCTTCTCTGGGCGCTGACCTCAAAGCGCATCACCGCGAGCCAAACTGTGGGTGCCGCGCTGATCTGCGGTGGCGGTATCGGCAACCTGATCGACCGATTCACTCACGGCGGCTACGTGGTCGATTTTCTCAACGTCGGAATCGGCCCGCTGCGTACCGGTATCTTCAACATCGCCGATTTCGCGCTACTCGCGGGCCTGGCGCTCGTCGCGGCATCCTGGACTCTCGCCGATCGCGGCCAGCCGCCGGGGCCCGAATTCCTCGCGTGAGCGCCTCCGGTCGGCGGCTCGGCATCGCGCTGCTCGCACTGGCGGGCTGCCTGGGCGCCATCGCGGCAGCCGTGATGGCACACGGCGCCGGACGAGACCAGCTGCGGTTCATCGTGCAACAGGAGTGCGTTCCGAACTGGCTGAAGACGCACCACCCTGCCCCTTGCATCAGCGTAAGCCTGATCGGGCACGGATCCGCAGCGCCGGGCTTCGCGGTGCTTGCCGACCAGAAGGGCGGCGCGCACTTTCTCTTGATTCCGACGCAAAGCTTCAGCGGAATCGAGAGTCCCGAATTGCGATCGTCCGGGACGCTCAACTTCTTCGATGCGGCTTGGAAGGCCCGAGCGGTGCTCGATACCGTCGTCGGGCACTCGGTCTCGAGGAGCGTCATCGGCTTGGCGGTCAACTCGATCTGGGCGCGCAGCCAGGATCAACTGCATATCCACATCGGCTGCCTGCGCCCCGCCGTGTACGACACTCTGCATGCGGATGCCGGGCGAATCGGGCGAACCTGGTCGCCCATGACAATTCGTGGCTTTCACTATCAGGCGATGCGGATCCTGGGCGAGAACCTCGGCTCGACGAACCCGTTCGAGCTGCTCGCGAACGGCATCCCCGGCGCGAAAGATGAGATGAGCCGCTTCACGTTGTTCGTGGCGGGCATGGATTTCAAGGAGGGGCCGGGGTTCGCGGTGCTCACCGGCGCGTATGTCCCCGGCGCCGAAACGCTGCTGGATCCGCGCTGCTCGCTCGCGAGCGCGCACGCGCGTACGCGAGGCGGCCGATAGCGGCAACGCGAACGCAATCGGCGCGAACCGGCGTATCATCACCGGCCGATCCGGCCGCTCCGGCCGACGGGGAGGCCGCATGGCCAAACGAGTGGCTCGCCAAACCCATCCTCTGGCCGCCGTGAGCCGGCGAGGCTTTCTCAAGGGCGCTGCACTCGGTGGCGCTGCACTCCGTGGTGCGGCACTCGGTGGCGCAGGCGCGATCGCCGTGCCGGTCACGGCCGTCGCCCAGGCGCCAGAGCCACGCCAGTTGCCCCCGGTACCGGATCAGGCCGCAGAGCAAGGCCAACCGGCCGAAGTGACCGGTCAACGCCGGAGGCTTGCCACGAGCGCCGCCGGTGGCCTGCCCGGCAGCGATTACATGGTCGACGTCATCCGATCGCTCGGCATCGAATACGTTGCCTTCGTTCCCGGCGATACCTTCAAGGGATTGCACGAGTCGGTCATCAACTACGGACTGCTCACGAACCCCAAACTCGGGCTGATTCCCTGCATGCACGAGGAGGTGTCGGTCGCGATCTGCCACGGCTACGCCAAGATCGCCGGCAAGCCGATGGCTTGCGCGATGCACTCCACCGTCGGGCTTCAGCACGGCTGCATGGCGCTCTACAACGCCTGGGCCGATCGTGTGCCGGTGTTCGCCCTCGTCGGACACCAGGCCGATGCCAACAAGCGGGTCGGTCTGGTGCAGTGGGCTCACGCCGTCTATGACGGCCCAGAGCTCGTCCGTGACTTCACCAAATTCGACGATACTCCGGCCTCACTCTCCGACTTTGCCGACAGCGCCGTTCGGGCCTACAAATTTGCCATGACACCGCCCTACGGACCGGTGCTCCTCGCGCTGGATGAGGGCCTGCAGGAGAACCCTGTCCCCGGCGGCCGAGCGCCGGCCATTCCACGCCTGCCGCTCATCGTTCCCCCTCAAGGCGAGGACGCGGCCTGCGCCGAGGTCGCACGAATGCTCGTCGGTGCGGCCCATCCGGTGATCCTCGCGGACCGCTGCGCGCGCACGCCTGCGGGCCTTGCACGGCTGATAGAGCTTGCGGAAGCCTTGCAGGCTCCCGTGATCGATGCCCACGGACGCTTCAATTTCCCCTGGCGCCATCCTCTCAATCAAACAGGGTCCGCCAGAGATCTGCTGTCCCGCGCCGATGTGATCCTCGGACTGGAGATGACGGATTTCTACCATGCGAGCGCCGCGGCACCTCCCACGGCGAAGCGCATCAGCGTCGCCTCGACCGATCTGTACTTCAAGTCCAACTACCAGGACTTCGAGCGCTTCACCGCTGTCGACATCGCGATTGCCGTCGATGCGGAGGCGACACTGCCAGTCCTCACGGACGCTGTCCGGCGCGCCATCCGGCCGAGTCTGCGCTCGGCGCTGCGCGAGCGCGGCGCGACGCTGGCCCGCCAGCACCAAGAGGCGCTCGAGGAGTCGAGAACCGCCGCCGCGCTCGGCTGGAACGACAGACCGATCACGACGGCCCGGCTCTGCATGGAACTCTACGACAAGATCCGCCACGAGAAGTGGTCTCTCGTCAACGGCACCAGCTTCCAAAGCTACTGGCCCCAGCGGCTGTGGACGGCGCACGAGCACTATCAGTACATGGGAGATGCCGGCGCATACGGCCTCGGATATCTACCCGGCGCCTCGCTGGGCGCAGCCGTCGCGAACCAATCCCAAGGCCGTCTGACGGTTGCGATCGGCGGCGACGGGGATTTGATGTTCACGCCGAGCTTCCTGTGGACCGCTGCGCATCAGCGGATCCCGCTTCTCTATGTCGTACACAACAACCGCGCGTATCATCAGGAGGTCATGTGGGTGCAGGTGATTGCCGGTGAGCGCCAGCGCGGCATCGACCGTTGCCACCTCGGCACGACGATCGACGACCCGTACATCGATTACGCCAAACTTGCCCAGAGCATGGGCGTCCACGGCGAAGGGCCCATCACGGATCCCAATGCGCTCGGACCCGCGATCGAGCGGGCCCTCGCCATCGTCAAGCGTGGGGAGCCCGCGCTGATCGACGTTGTCGCCCAGGGCCGCTGAACGAGAGGCTTGCGAGTCACTCACGCCATGACCCCGACCGCGCCGCGCCTGAAGCTCTCTCTCGCCTCGCTCCCGCTGGTGACCGGCGCCGCCGCACTGATCGGGGGCGCCGCTGCGCTGATCGGGGCGCTGACTGGTGGCGCCGCGCTGATTGGGGGCGCCGCTCTGATCGGTTCCGCTGTGCCGACCGGCGTTGCCATCGCTCAAGCTGCCACGCCGGCCGGCAACGCCCAGCGCGGCCAACACCTGTACCTCGCCGTGGGCTGCTACGAATGCCACGGCACGACGGGAACCGGCGCGATCACGGGCCCCAAGATCGCGCCAAATCCCATTCCCTTTCCGGCGTTCATCTATCAGCTCCGCCATCCGCTCGGCGCGCCGTCCTACGGCAACATCAAGATGCCGGCGTACGGCGAGGCAGTGCTGAGCGATGCGCAGGTCGCGGACCTCTACGCTTACTTGGCTTCGATCGGACCGAGCCCTCCGGCCTCGAAGATCCCGCTGCTCAATCGATAGTTGCATTGGTCGTCTTACAGGTGTAGTCTCCCCGATGGGATTACATTTGTAAGAAATGAGCGCGTGGCGAAGTCATGAAGGAAACTCCATCGATCTCCGACGCGGAATGGGACGTCATGAAGGCCTTGTGGGAGCATTCGCCAGTGAGCGTCAATGAGCTCTGCAACAGGCTCGCTTCCATCAGGACGTGGCATCCGAAAACCGTGCGGACCATGCTGAATCGCCTGGCGAAGAAAGGCGCGGTGGACCATACGTTGAGCGAGGGCGTCTACCATTATTTTCCGGTCGTGACGAAGGAGAATTGCTCGCGGCAGGCGGCCGAGAGTTTTGTCGACCGGGTGTTCGATGGGGCGCTGACGCCAATGGTCGCGCACTTGGTCAGCCGTCGCCCCCTGACCGCCGAGGAACGACGCGAGCTGAAGAAGCTGTTGAGCGGGAAATAACCCTCGCGAGTATGGAGCCATGCTGCAGCCCTTGTTGCCGCTTGTCGGCGTCGCCTCCTGGATCGGTGCCTCGTCCGTCAAGGCGACGATACTGATCGGTGTGGCGGTTCTGGTGCGCCGCCTGCTCCCGCAGGTCGCGCATTTGCGCTACGTACTGTGGCTTCCCGTGCTTTTATGCTTGCTCTGTCCGCTCGGTCCCCACCTCCCTCTCGGAGCCGTTGGATTCGGGCGGTCCGTTGACACTCGATCCGTCGCGGTCCAGGCAAACCCGGCGAGTTCTCCACCCCACCCGTCCACCGTCTCTCCACCCACCGCACACCTTGTGCCGGCGCCGAAGCCTCTCGGATCGCCAAGCTCCCGGCTTGCGCTCCTGCTGTCGCTCCTCTGGTCGGTGCCGGTCATTCTCCTCTCCGCCCACTACGGGAGGAATCTCCTGAGATTCCGCCGGATCGAGCGCAGCGGACGCGAGGTGAGCGGCACCGCCTGCGCCATCCTCGAGCAATCCAAAACCGATCTGCGGCTGCGGCAAGCTGTCCGGCTCGTCGAAACCGATCAGGTGGATTCACCGACGCTCTACGGCTGGTTCCGTCCGACACTGCTGCTCCCTCGAGGCTTGCATCACCGTCTCGGTGACGCTCGGCTGCGGCACGTGTTCTTACACGAGCTGGCCCACGTCAAGCGCCATGACATTCTCGTGAATTGGCTCGGCGCAGGGGTGCAGACGCTGCACTGGTTCAACCCCGCCATCTGGTGGGCCGTGCGACTGATGCGCTCGGACATGGAGCAAGCCTGTGATGCGGTCGTGCTGCGCTGTCTGCCTGGCGCGGAACGTCGCGACTACGGAGCCACCCTCGTCATGGTGGCCGACACCTGCGCGGGAGAGCCGGCGGCCTATGCGCTCGGAATGGCCGATCGATACTCCGCCTTGAAGGAGAGAGTCATCATGATTGCAGATTTTCGTCCGGCCTCGAGCCGTGTGAAGCTCGCCATTCTCGTCCTACTGGCCGGGTTCACGTCGGCGGCGCTGACGCAGCCTTCGCTCGCGCCGGCTCGCGCAACGAGCCCCAGCACGGTCCGTGCCGCTGATCCCAACGCTGCCGCCGTCGGCACCCCGCGATCGGATCCGCGCGACTCGCAGCACGCCGATGCGCCCGGCGCCATGGGGGTGCCGCTCCAGACGCTCATCCAGCACGTCGCCGCGAACATGCACGAGCGCCTGCTCGTCGATCCAAGAACGGCGTCCACGGTCATTCTCTACGGACAGAAGCTCGACCAGGTCGATTACTCGGACTTCCTGACCATACTGCGAATCAACGGCTTCACGGCGGTCGAGCTCAATCATTACATCAACGTCGTGCCGATCAGAGAAGCGAGATGGCTTCCCGTGCCGACGATGACCAGCGGCCGGACGCTGCCGGACGACCAGTTCGCGAACATGTCGTTGAAACTGGACAATGCCTGCGCGGCGCTCCTCATTCCGCTGCTTCGGCCCTGGATGCCTCCCTACGCCTATCTCGCGGCGGACCCGAGCAGCAATTCGATTCTCGCGATCGATACCTACGCGAACCTGAAGAGAGTGCGATCCATGATCATGGAGCTGGACGCGAGGACGAAGCCTGACCTGCGGTGCGGAGCGCCCCTCAGCGGAGCGCCCCTCAGCGCACCGCCAGCGCATCGATGATGGAGAGCCGCTTGGCGCGCCACGCGGGCGGCAGGGCGCTCACGATCGCGAGCAATACTGCCAGGCCGATTCCTACCGCAAAGACGAGCCACGGCAAGCGCAGCCCGGGTCCCCCGACCTGGGCCATCAGCCTGCCGAGTAGAGGCAGCAGCGATTGGGCGGCGAGCAGGCCCAGCACGGCGGCCGCCACCGTGATCAGGACGGCCTCGCTCAGCACCAGAGCCGCGATGCCGCCGTCCGTGAATCCGAGCGTCTTCATCACCGCGAACTCGCGAATGCGCTCCCGGTAGGCTTGCATCAGCGTGGTGCCCGTGAGGAGCAGCAGCGTCGCAAACGCGGCCGTGATGATCGACTCGACGAAGAAATCGAGGTCACCGAGCTGGGCGAGCCGACCGGCGTCGTCGGCGCGCTCGGTCTCGGTCACGGTGCGGTTTGGCGAATTCGCGAAGAGGTTGTCTATCGCGTTGCTCACCTCAGCCGCCCGCGAGGCATCGGCGATCATCTCTCCGTAAGATTGCACCGTGCCGACGTCCTTCGCACGCGCTGCATCGAAATACGGATAGTTCACGAGCAGCACCGGCGCCTCGCGGAAGGGACTGCCGGGGATGTCGAAGGTCCCGACGATCTCGAACGTCCAGTCCAAGGTGCCGTCCTTTTTGGGAGCGTTGAACGCATGGATCGGAATCTCCTCTCC
>JASHTA010000169.1 GCA_030040795.1 Gammaproteobacteria bacterium
TGCACCAAATGCCCGCTGCACCGGTCGCGCACTCAGTCCGTGTTCGGCGTGGGCGACATCCGGGCCCAGTGGCTGGTGGTCGGCGAGGCGCCCGGCGCCGAAGAGGACCGGCGAGGAGAGCCGTTCGTCGGCCGGGCCGGCCAGCTCCTCGACTCGATGCTGCGCGCGATCGGCCTCGCGCGGGGGCAGAACGTCTACATCGCGAACATCCTGAAATCCCGGCCGCCCGGGAACCGCGACCCGAAGCCCGACGAGGTGGCGAGCTGCCTGCCCTACCTCGGGCGCCAGATCGAGCTCATCCGGCCCGTGCTGATCCTCGCGGTCGGGCGCATCGCGGCGCAGAACCTTCTCGGCGTCACGACGGCCCTCGGAAGCCTCCGCGGGCGCGTGCACTATTTCGGCGAGCTGAATACGCCGGTCGTCGTGACGTATCATCCCGCCTACCTGCTGCGCACCCCGGCGGACAAGCGCAAGGCGTGGGAGGATCTGAAATTCGCCCGAAGCGTTTTCCGTGAGCTCGCGGCCTCATCTCGAGGGGTAGAGTGATGGCGACCGCTCCAGATCGGATCGCGGAATTGCCGCAAATCGAGATTCGTCCCATGACGGATGGAGACGTGCGGGCCGTCATCGCGATCGAGCGCGCGTCGTATCAGTTTCCCTGGAGCGAGGGGATCTTTCGCGACTGCCTGCGCGTCGGGTATTACTGCCGCATCGTCATGCTGGGCGGGGAGATCGTGGGCTACGGGATCATGAGCGCGGGCGCGGGCGAAGCGCACATCCTCAATGTGTGCGTACGGGAGACCTTTCGCGCGCACGGGATCGGCCGGGCCCTGCTCGAGCATCTCCTCACCCGCGCCGGTGCGACGGGCTCGGCGGAGGCGTACCTCGAGGTGCGCCCCTCCAACGCGGCGGCGGTCCGTCTCTATCAGACGATCGGCTTCGAGCCGATCGGCGTGCGCCGCGGGTACTACCAGGCGGTCGGGGGTCGCGAGGACGCCGTCGTGCTGAAGCTTCCCTTGAGGGGCCGCCGCGCCCGTCCCGGCTGAGCGACCCTCACACCCGCCGACCTGCCGAATCTCCTACCATGACCGACTTCGCTGCCGAAGTGCGCCGGCGACGGACGTTTGCGATCATTTCGCACCCGGACGCCGGCAAGACCACCCTCACGGAGAAGCTGCTCCTCTTCGGCGGAGCGATTCAAATGGCCGGGACGGTGAAAGGCCGCAAAGCGGCCCGGCACGCCACCTCCGACTGGATGCGGCTCGAGCAGCAGCGCGGGATCTCCGTCACCTCCTCGGTCATGCAGTTTCCCTACCGGGATTGCATCGTGAACCTGCTCGACACGCCGGGTCACGAGGACTTCTCGGAGGATACCTACCGCACGCTCACGGCCGTGGACTCCGCCCTCATGGTCATCGATGGGGCGAAGGGCGTCGAGGAGCGCACCATCAAGCTCATGGAGGTCTGCCGGCTGCGCGATACGCCCATCATGACCTTCATCAACAAGCTCGACCGCGATGGGCGAGCGCCGATCGAGCTGCTCGATGAGATCGAGCGGGTGCTGCGCATTCGCACGGCGCCCGTGACCTGGCCCATCGGCATGGGGCGCGAGCTTCGCGGCGTCTATCACCTGCTCGAGGACAGGATCTACATCTACGCGGCGGGCGAGCGGGGACGCGTCGGTGAGAACCGCGCCATCGACGGACTCGGGAGCCCCGCGGCGCGCAGCTTCCTCGGGGATCTCGCAGGACCCTTCGGCGAGGAGATCGAGCTCGTGAAGGGAGCCACGGAGCCGTTTGACGCCGAGGCCTACCGCGCGGGACGGCAGACGCCGGTATTCTTCGGCTCCGCGATCAACAACTTCGGCGTGGAGGAATTGCTCGCGTCCTTCGTGAGGCATGCGCCCGGACCCCTCGGGCGCACCGCGCGGCAGCGCACGGTGGAGCCGCTCGAGGAGCCGCTCAGCGGCTTCGTCTTCAAGATCCAGGCGAACATGGATCCCGGTCATCGCGATCGCATCGCCTTTCTGCGCCTGTGCTCGGGCCGGTACGCGCGGGGCATGCGGCTCTATCACGCGCGGCTCGGCAAAGAGGTCCGGGTCGCGGATGCGCTCACGTTCATGGCCGCGGAGCGCGAGCACGCCGAGGAGGCCTACGCCGGCGACATCATCGGCCTTCACAACCACGGCACGATCAACATCGGCGATACCTTCACGGAAGGCGAGCGTCTCACCTTCACGGGCGTGCCCGACTTTGCGCCGGAGATCTTTCGCCGCGCCGTGCTGAAGGACCCGCTGCGGATGAAGGCGTTGCAGAAGGGCCTCTCGCAGCTCTGCGAGGAGGGCGCGACCCAGCTCTTCAAGCCGCTTCGCAACAACGACCTCATTCTCGGCGCCGTGGGTCCGCTGCAGTTCGAGGTCGTCGCTTTCCGCCTGCAGGACGAGTACGGCGTGCAGTGCAGCTTCGATCCCGTCGGCGTTCACACGGCTCGCTGGATCGCGGGCGATGACCGCAAGGTCGAGGAATTCCGCGCGCGAGCGTTCGAGAACCTCGCCGTCGACCACGGTGGGGCGCTGGTGTATCTCGCGCCCTCGCGCGTGAATCTCGAGCTCACCGTCGAGCGCTGGCCGCAGATCACGTTCCGCGAGACGCGCGAGCACTTCGCGGCCGCGGAGTCTTGAGGCGCGGCCGCGGCGCGGGGCGCCGTCTCGGGATGCGCCAGCGTGCGACGGCGCGCTCGAAGTCGGCGAGGCGGCTCGCCCTTGTCCCGGCCGACTCCGGACCGAAGCGCAGCTGCGCGTAGCTTGCGAGCAGCACCCGGGCCGTCGGCGCAAGGTCGGGGCGGCGCCTGGCGATCGAGTCGGCGTAAGCGATCGGTCCCTCATCGAGCGCGCGCGGCGCGCCCACCCGCGCGAGCTTGAGGCAGAGCCTCCGGTACGCCCGCGCAAGGCGATCGGGGCGCGGCGGACGCGGCAGCCGCCCGAGCTGCAAGCCCGTCACGGCGAGCCACCCGATCAAACAGAGCGCGAGCGCCCAGCCGAGCTGGTCCGGACTCGGCGTTGCGATTCCGAGCCGCCGCAGCAGGCCGAGCTGCGCCTTCGTATCGAAGCCGATGACCTCGTTGGTCCACCAGGCGTTCGATGCGTCCCACGCCTCGCGGATCGAGGCGATCCACGGCAGGTTGAGGAGCAGGCGTTCCGGCGCAGAGGCCGCTCCGGGCAGAAATTCTCCGATGCCGCGTGTCAGGCGCTCCGGGGCGACGACCGCCGTCGGGTCGATGCGCGTCCATCCCCGGCCTGGCAGCCACACCTCCGCCCACGCGTGCGCATCGGACTGGCGGATGAGGAGATACCGCCCGATCGGATTCCATTCGCCTCCGAGATAGCCCGTGACCACTCGCGCGGGAATGCCGCCGGACCGCATCAGCGTCACGAACGCGGAGGCGAAATGGCCGCAGAAGCCGCGGCGCGCGCCGAACAGGAACTCGTCCACGGAGTCCTCACCGAGCCGCGGCGGAGTGAGCGTGTAGCGAAAGCCCCCGGTGCGAAAGAACTCCAGCACGGAGCGGGCGAACGCGGCATCGGAGGGGGCCTCGCTCCGCAGGCGCCGTCCGAGCTCCACCGAGCGGGGGTTGCGGTGAGGCGGCAGCTGCAGGTCGCGCCCGAGCAGGCGGGCCGTCGTCGGATCGGGCAGGCGGGCCGCCGTCGGATCGAGCCCGCGCCAGGCCGTATCGGATACGGCGGTATAGGCGATCGGCTCCGTGACGGGCCGTGCACCGACCAGCACGCGATCGGAGGTCATGCGCACCGCGCCGCTTGGCGGAGACACGACGGTGTCAAGCGCGAGCCACCAGCGGTTCGAGCTCGGCTCGAGCGCCACGCGGTACCGATAGAGCCGGGCCGCCGAGGTCGCCGGGGCCGCCAAGGCCACCGAGGTCGCCGGGACCGCAGCGGTCGCCGAGGTCGCCGGGGCCGCCGCGCCGAGCCACTGCGGTGGCACGCGCGACCAGGTGTAGCCGTCGAAGTAGTGCAGTACGGGACCTCGCCAATAGCGCTCGGCGGGCGGGGGAGGCGGACCGTCGAACCACGCGCGGAATGCGGGATCGGAGGATTCGCTCAAGTCGGAGATCCCGCCGGGAGCGAGCGTGTCGGAGAGTCCTGTCGCCGCCGCCCCGGCCTCGGGCAAGGCCCAGAGCGATCCCGAGAGGCGGGGAAAGAACAGGAAAGCGAGCACGGCGAGCGGCAGCGCGATCAGCAAGCTGCGACCGGCGAGCAGCACCGCCGCACGGCTGCCGAGGCTGCTCTCGGGATGCGCCGCCACCACCAGGGCAGAGCAGCAAAGCCAGGCCTCTGCGGCGTAAAGCGGCGCACAGGGCAGGGATTGCCGGCTCAAGCAAGCGGCGAGCAGCAGGAAGAGCGCGACGCCGAGCACGATGTACCGGTCGCGCCGCCTATAGGCCTCGAGCAGCTTCACCGAGCCCATCGCCGCGAGCAGCGTGGTGCCCGCCTCGAGCCCATTCAGCGTGTGGAACATCGCGACGACGGCCGCGGTGAGCGCAAGCGCGAGCGCTCCCTTGAGACTTCGCCGGGGAAGGCGCATGCGCCGAGCACATACGGCGATGGACCAGCCAGTGCACACACACGCCGTCATCGTGGCCCAGAGCGGTATGCGATCGACCTGAAGCAGCACGCCCCCGAGGAACGCGGCTGCGCACCACATGAGCGGGCGCAGCTGCGCATCGCGTGGCCGGATCGGCGGTGTGTCGGGCGGACTCACGGCTGCGCGACTCGCGCTCTCGGAGAAGTGGCTTCCGCTCTCGGTGGTGAGATCCCGTGCAGCGCGAGAGCCGTGAGAGTCCGGCGGTAGTGCTCCGGGCCGCGCTGTGCGGGCAGAAGGGTTCCGAGCAGAACGAGTCCATAGCTGTCGCCGCGCGCTTCGGCATCGACGATCCAGCGGGCGAGCTGCTCGAGGCGCGCCTCGGTGTCGATACCGGCGAGCGCTTCGAAGTCGAAGATACGCCGCTGCGACCCGGACGCGGCGTACTCCTTCACGAGCAGCGGCGCCCCCCTCGCGTAAGCCTTCCAATCGATCTGGCGAGGCGAATCGCCTTCCTCGAACGTGCGCAGGCCGCGCCATTCATCCGCGTCGGCTCCCTTGGTTCGCGCGCGCCCGCTCTCCATGCCGGCGTACGGCGGCACGGGACGCGCGCCGCGTGGGCGTGGAAAGACAGTGAGCGCGAGCGGTGCGTGCACCCAGGTCCAGGCGCGAAAGAGGCCAAACGGATGGGTGGTGGAGACCCGGAGGCGGTCGATGCGAACCAATCCGCGGCGAGGCGCGGGGATCTCGAGGCCGACGCGCCGCATCGAGCGCGACGGGAGATCGGTCGTTGCCGGCTGCGCCTCCGGCGTGTCGATCTCGACGCCGTAGCGCGCGAGGCGGGAGCTGTTCGCCAGGGTGAGAGTGAGGGTGCCTCGCTTTCCCGCGAAGGCCGGGCTCGTCGCGCAGGCCGTGAGCTCCAGCGCGAGCAGATTGCGGTGGCACTGGTACATGGCGACGAGGGCAAAGCCGCCGAGCAGACACGTGACGAGCAGCGCGACGCTGTTGCCGTAGTTGAGCGCGGCGATCAGCATGCACACGACGAGGAGTCCGAACCCGAGCCCGGCGCGAGTCGGCAGGATGTAGAGCCGGCGCCTCCCGAGCGCGAGCGGAAAGCGGTCGAGTCCCTGCCGCTTGAGGGTCCAGGCCGCCAGCTTCCGTCGCATGAGACTGCGCATCGGCGGCGCGCCGGGAGGTCAGATCGGAACGGGGACGCGCTTCAGGAGGTCGGCCGCAAGACTCTCGCCATCCACGGCGCTCGCGGGCTCCCGCTGCTCGAGCCGATGCGCCGCGACGGACGGCAGCACGGCCTGCACATCCTCGGGCAGCACGGCCGAGCGCTCGGCCAGATAGGCCCATGCCTGCGCGGCGCGGATCAGTCCCTGGCCCGCTCTTGGCGAGAGCCCGAGCTTCAGATCGGCGCGCTCGCGCGTCTGCTGCACCAGCCTCTGAACATAGTCGAGCAGCGCATCGGACACGTGCACGGCGCGTACGGCCTGCTGGATCCGTACCACGGAGGAGGCATCGAGCGCGGAGGGCATCTCGGCGAGCAGGTCGCGGCGCTCCCCCTTGCGCAGGAGCTCCCGCTCGAACCGAGCCTCCGGATACCCGAGGGTGATGCGCATCAGAAAGCGGTCGAGCTGGGACTCCGGGAGGGCGAAGGTCCCGAGCTCCTCGTGCGGGTTCTCGGTCGCGACGACGAAGAAGGGATCGGGCAGGCGATAGGTCGTGAGATCGACGCTCACCTGGCGCTCCTCCATCGCCTCGAGCAGTGCGCTTTGAGTGCGCGGGCTCGCCCGGTTCACCTCGTCGGCGAGCAGCAGCTGCGTGAAGATCGGGCCCTTGCGGAAGCGAAACTGCTGCGTCGCGCGGTCGAACACCGAGACGCCGATGATATCCGCGGGCAGCAGGTCGCTCGTGAACTGCACTCGCTGCCAGGCGAGTCCTAGCACGTGAGCCAGCGCGTGCGCGAGTGTCGTCTTGCCGACGCCCGGCACGTCCTCGATGAGCAGGTGGCCCCGCGCGAGCAGGCACGCCAGGCACAGGCGCACCTGCCGCGGCTTGCCGAGAATGACGGTCTCGAGCGCGGACCTGGCGCGCCCGAGCGCCGCATTGCCGGGCTCGCCGGGCTCGCCGGGGTCGGCCGGATCGGCGGGGTCGCGCCGCTCGGAGGCCGGATGGGTGCTCACGGCAGCAGGCCTCGGACTCGGGCGAGCTGCGCTTCGAGTCCCGTCACGGTGTGCTCGAGGTCTGCCAGCCGCTGGCGCTCGGCGGCGACCACCGCGGACGGCGCGTTGCGCACGAAGCTCTCGCTTGCGAGCTTGTCGCGGGCCTTGCCGCAATCCTGCCTCGCCCGCGCGAGGAGCTTCTCGAGCCGCTCGGCCTCGGCGGCGGCGTCGATGAGTCCAGCCATCGGCACGAGGATCGTGAGGTCGCCGACCAGCTGAGCGGCGGCCTGCGGAACGGGCGCGCCCTGCTCGAGCAGAGTGATCGAGTCGAGTCCCGCAAGCCGCTCGAGCGCAGCGCGGTTGCGCTCGAGAAAGGCCAGATCCGAGGCCGATGCGCCCTGCAGCAGCGCGGGAATGCGCCTCGAAGGATTGATGTTCATCTCACCCCGGATCTGACGCACGGCGAGCACGAACGTCTGAATCCACGCAACTTCGCGCTCCGCCTCCTCGTCGAGGGGAAAGTCCCGCGAGCGCGGGTAGGGCTGGAGCATCACCGTCGGGCCGGAGCGGTCGCAGAGTGGGGCGGCCCGCTGCCAGATCTCCTCCGTGATGAAGGGAATGAGCGGGTGCAGCGCGCGCTGCAGAGCCTCGAGCACCTCGATGAGAGTGCGCCGGGTGCTTTGCTTGGCGGCGGCCGGCGCGCTCTGCGATTGCAGCAGCGGCTTGGTGAGCTCGATGTACCAATCGCAGAACTCGTACCAGGCGAACTCGTAGAGCGCGGCCGCCGCGTAGTCGAAGCGGTAGTCTTGGAACGCCTGCTCCACCGCACCGACCGTGCGGCCGAAGCGCGAGCGGATCCAGCGGTCCGCGACGGCCTGCTCGCGAGGCGCACCGGATGCCGTGGGGCTGCCGCCGTCACGGGAACGGCTGGCCCCATCGCGTGCGGTGGGCGCACCGAGCGGCGGAGCGGCTTCTCCCACGGCAAGCGTCACGAAGCGTGCCGCGTTCCACAGCTTGTTGCAGAAGTTGCGGTAGCCCGCGACGCGCTCGAGATCGAAGCGCAGCTCGCGGGTGGGAGAGGCGAGGGCGCAGAAGGTGAAGCGCAGCGCATCGGTGCCGTGGGCCGCCATGCCGTGCGGATACTGCTTGCGGGTCGCCTTCTCGATGGCCGGCGCGTGCTGCGGCTGCATGAGCCCGCTCGTGCGCTTGGCGACGAGCGCCTCCAGATCGATGCCATCGATCACATCGAGCGGATCGATGATGTTGCCCTTCGACTTCGACATCTTCTCGCCGTGCTCGTCCCGGATGAGACCGGTGATGTACACGTCGCGGAAGGGCACCTCGCCCATGAACTTGAGGCCCATCATCATCATCCGGGCGACCCAGAAGAAGATGATGTCGAAGCCGGTCACGAGCGCGCTCGTCGGGTAGAACTTCGCGAGCTCCGCAGTGCGATCCGGCCACCCGAGCGTCGAGAACGGCCAGAGCGCGGCGGAGAACCAGGTGTCGAGCACGTCGTCGTCCTGCCGCAACGGAATTTCGGCTCCGAGGCCGTGCCGGCTGCGGACCTCCGCCTCGCTGCGTCCCACGTAGACGTTGCCCCGCGCGTCGTACCAGGCCGGGATGCGATGGCCCCACCAGAGCTGGCGGCTCACGCACCAGTCGCGGATGTTGCGCATCCACTCGAAGTACGTTCGGCTCCAGCTCTCCGGCACGAAGCGGGTGCGGCCTTGCTCCACGGCGGCGATGGCGGGCGCGGCGAGAGGCGCGATCCTCACGTACCACTGATCGGTGAGATAGGGCTCGAGCACGGCGTTGCTGCGGTCGCCGCGGGGAACCGCGAGCTTGTGCTTCTCGATCCTCTCGAGGAGCCCGGCCGCCTCGAGCTCGGCCACGATGCGCTCCCGCGCGACGAAGCGATCGAGGCCGCGGAAGCGCTCCGGGACCCGCTCGTTGAGCGTCGCGCGCGGCGTGAAGACGTTGATCGGCTCGAGCCCGTGGCGCAGTCCGACCTCGTAGTCGTTGAAATCGTGGGCGGGAGTGATCTTGACGCAGCCGGAGCCGAACGCCGGATCGACGTAGTCGTCGGCGATGATCGGGATCGAGCGCTCGGCGAGCGGCAGCCGCACGGCCTTGCCGACGAGGCTCTTGTAGCGCTCGTCGTTCGGATGCACGGCGACGGCGCTGTCGCCCAGCATCGTTTCTGGGCGCGTCGTCGCGACGACGACGTGTCCCGAGCCGTCCTCGAGCGGGTAGCGCAGATGCCAGAGCTGGCCCTCCTCCTCCTCGCTCTGCACCTCGAGATCGGAGAGCGCCGTGAGCAGCACCGGATCCCAGTTGACGAGGCGCTTGCCGCGATAGAGAAGCCCGTCTTCGTGCAGGCGCACGAACACCTC